>JBOGSE010000412.1:0-15836 GCA_050694895.1 bacterium
GGTACACCCACCGTGGGGCCTGCCCCTGCACCACGATGGCGTCGTAGCCGGAGCACTTCAGCGCCGCGCCGAAAAAGCCGTTGGCCTGGGTGGAGGTGGCGCCGCCCGTCCCGGCCCCCCGCGTGACCACGGTGAGCCCGCCCGTCCCCCACACCGGGAGGCCAGCCAGAGGACCGGTCGCCAAAATCAGCCGGTTTTCGGGATGGTCCCAACCCACCTCCGGCGGGACCTCGTCGTAGAGGATCTTCGCGCCGAGCCCGACGCCGCCGACATACGTCCGCATCTCCTCCGGCGTCCAGGGCACGCTCCAGGCCCGCCCGGTGCCGAGGTCCACGCGGAGCAGCCTGCCGGCGTAGCCGCCCGGGGCAGCCGGGCCCGCTTCCGCTGCCGCTTCCGGGATACCGTGCCCGCGCGTCATACCGATGCTCCCGCGCGCCCGGGCGCCCGCGACGGCCGCCGGAGGATGGTTTCCGGGAGGAGCCGCCCGGTCGTGCCCGAGGCGACGTACGCGGTCTTGAGGTCGAAGGGGTTTTGCATGAGGTGCGCCTTCCAGGGCCCGAGATGCGTCCCCGCCTGGACGAGGCCCTTCAGCATCCCGACGTCGTTGCCGGTCCAGACGTCTTCGCTCCTGCCGATGATGATGCCGCCGGTGATCCGGTCGCCGGTGAACAGGAGCTTCCGGTAGGCCGCCCGGTCCTGCCGGATGGCGACCGCGGTCTCGGCCGCGGCATCCGCCCACGCCCCGAAGCTGGCCAGGTCGAGCCCAAGGACCCCCACGATGTTCATCAGGAGGCTCCCGCGGTAGGCCCGGTCCCGCCCCGCCATGTTGGCGCCGACGATGCGCCCGTGCTCCATGGCGGTCGGCTCGATCGCATGCACCTCCGGCGCGCCGGTCACCAGGTCGGGCCCCTCCGCCACGTCCCCGGCGCCGTACACATTCGGGACGCTGGAGCGCAGGTGGTCGTCCACGAGGATCCCGTGGTTCACCCGGATCCCGGAGCCCTGCAGCCACTCGAGGTTGGTCTTAATCCCGGTCGCCAGGAGGACGACGTCGGCCGCGATCTCGCTCCCATCGGCGAAGCGGAGCCGTCGCCGCCCGCCGACATCCTCGATTGCCGTAATTGTCGCCCCGGTCCGGATCTCTACGCCCTGCCGCCGCAGCCACGCCTCCACCAGCGCGGCGCCCGCCTCGTCAACCATCCGGGGGAGGATCCGGGGCGCGATCTCCACGATGGTGAGCCGGGCGCCGAGCGACAGGATCGCGTTCAGGATCGTGAAGGCGATGAAGCCGGCCCCCACCAAGACCACGTGGCTGCCGGCCGCAATCTGCCGCATGACGCCCCGCGCGTCGTCCAGGGTCCAGAAGGTGTGGACGCCCGGGCCGTCCGCGCCCGCGATCCGCGGCCGGACCGCCGAGGAGCCGGTGGCGATCAGGCAGTCGTCGTAGGCGAGGACTGTGCCATCGTCGAGGGTGAGCGTGCTCGCCTTGGCATCCAGCGCGACCGCCCGGCGCCCCACGTGGGCGGTGACCCCCCACTGGGCCAGCCGGGCCGGCGTCGCGGTGAAGACGTGGGACTCGGCGATGGAGCGGCCCAGGTAGTACGGGAGGACCATCCGCGAGTACGGCCGCTCGGCCGAGACGAGGAGGACCTCCGAGGCCGCCCCGTTCTCCTCCTCCCGGAGGGTCCGGATCGCGTTGATCCCGGCGGTGCCGCCGCCCACGATCAGGTGCCGGGTCGGCATCAGCGCCCCTCCCCGCGCAGGACCGTGACGGCCCGCTCCGCGGCGAACGCCCCGAGCCAGTCCTGGGTCTCTACCTCTTCATAAAGGATGGCGGCGGTCGGGCAGGCCTCCACACAGGCCGGCGCCCCGCCGCAGAGGTTGCACTTGAACGCCTTGTGCGTGCCGGGATTGTAGAAGATCGTCCCGTAGGGACAGGCGATGGTGCACAGTTTGCATCCCACGCACTGGTCCTCGAGCACCACCTTGGCACCGACGGGCGAGATGGTGATGGCGCCGACCGGGCAGACGGTCATGCACCACCCCTCGGCGCACTGGGGGCAGGTGTAGGGCGCGTACGAGGTCATCCCCTCGTAGGGGGAGACCCGGATCACGGACTTCGCCGGCTCGAACTGGCCCGTCTGCATGTACGAGCAGGCCAGCTCGCACCGCATGCACCCGGTGCACTTCTCGGGGATGATCTTGAGGACTTTCACGGGCCGCACCCCGTCCTCGCTAGGGTTCTGGGAGCGCTCTCTCGGTCACGCGGGCGGGGGGCAGTATAGCACGCTTTGGAGAGTATCCTGACGGGACACATCCACTTTGTCCAGTCCAGCTGGCGGGATGCGCTTGACCTGCGCGCGAGACAGACGGGCGCTCGATAGCGGGGCAGCGGTCGAATGTAAAGTAGCCCTGCGGGCCGGTCACCCGCCCCGCGCGCCACCTCCTGCCCCTATCGGGCGGACCGCCG
Source organism: bacterium (assembly GCA_050694895.1). GTDB lineage: Bacteria > Sysuimicrobiota > Sysuimicrobiia > Sysuimicrobiales > Humicultoraceae > JBQTJP01. The sequence continues at coordinate 2,471 of JBOGSE010000412.1, forward strand.
CCAGCGGAAATGCCTCGTAAGCTCCGACCTGTAAGCCGATCCGACCTCATCCCGATGCAAGTCTAACCAGTCGGTGAACCGCGTTGGCCCATTCGGCACGTGCCCCGATGTCAGGAGGCCATCCATCAGGCCTCGCAGTTCATCCCTCGTAAGAATAACGTCACCTACGGCAAGTCCTATGGCATGGCCAAGGGCTATTCCAATGGCAGGTGGCATGCGGACGAGCTTCACCCGCGGCTTGATCCTCGCCGAAATCACCCTCACGAACTCCTCGAACGTAAAGGTTTCGGGGCCGATGGCGTCCAGAACTACCGACGTCGAGTCCCTCGCACAATCAATTGCCATCGCCGCAAGATCCTCAACGTAGACAGGCTGCACCTTATACTGTCCAGAGCCAAAGATCGGGAATACGGGGAACTTCCGGATCAACCAGGCGATGTTATTGACAAGGATGTCTTCTTTCCCGAATACGAGCGTGGGTCGAACGATGGCGTAGGACATCCCTGACTCGATCAGCGCCTGCTCCTGAAGCGCCTTCCCCCGGTAGTAAGGCAGTCGCGACTCCGGGGAGGCATTCGTGACACTCACGTGAATGATTCTTTTCACGCCGGCTTGCCTGGCACACGCAAACAACGAGAGCGTGTTCTCGACGGCCTGTTGAAACGTCATCCCGCCGTGCTCAAACCGGATCCAATAGGTGTTATACAAGGCCGAGGCGCCGCGCAGACTGGCGACCAATTCGTCGGGCCGGTCGAAGTTGTAGGGGAAGGCTTCTACGGCTCCACCAAACGGATTGGGCTTATCGGGGTGGGTGGTGATTGTCCTGACCGCCTCGCCCGATTCGAGCAGGTGCCGCGCGATGTAGCGCCCGATGTAACCGAACGCTCCTGTTACGACATTCACAGGGGGCGCCATTCCGTTCCACCTAACGTATGGCCGGTCAACCGCGGCGGGGTTGCCTGAGCCAAGCGCGAGCCTGGTGTTCACTCAACGGCGCACCTCCCGTCGGGTGTAGCGGCTTGTTGGGTTTCGCCCCACACTCACAACCACCGCCGGACACGACCCTTGTAGTCCCCATACCTGGCCCCGAACGTCCTCTCGAGCGCCGCCTCCTCCAACCGGATGAAGCGCACGTCAATCAACGCCATGAACAGGGGAATGATGATAACCGGGGACAGCGAGCCCAGCAACACCGCTATGCCGATCAGCACCGTCACCATGCCCACGTACATCGGATTGCGGGTGAGGCGGTAGGGCCCGCGGACAACCAGCGCCGACGCCTCCTGGAACGGTTTGATGGGCGTGCCGGTCTGCCCGAACAGCCGGGCCGCCCAGAGGACCAGGAGGATCCCCCCGAGCACGAACACCAACCCGCCGTACCGATAGGGAAAGTGCGTGACCTGCCGGACAGGGAGGGCGTAATGGAGGCCCACCATGAGCAGCAAGGCCGCCAGGAAATAGACAGGAGGAAGAACGCGCCGTCCGCCGCTCACGCTTGAAAATGCGCCTCGAGAAACCACAGGGACTTGTCCAGCCCCCGTGAGACCTCCGTGAACAAGTCCGCCGTGTCCATGTCGGCCTCCTCGCTGGCAGCGTCAATCGCGGCGCGCGTCGTGCCGGCCAGGCCGGCATACCGTGCCGCAAGCGCTTTCACGGTTGGGATGCTCTCAACGACATCGAGCGAAGCCTCGGGGAGCCTCGACGCGGCCGCGGACATGCGAACGGTGCCCAACGCCAGTCCGCCCAGCGCGGTCACCCGTTCGGCAATGAGGTCCACGTACCCTTCCAGCTCGTGCGCCAGCTTGTCAAACAACTCATGGAGCTGATAGAACTGCGGACCTTTGACGTTCCAGTGCGCCTGCTTGGTTTGACCGTACAGGTCGAAGGTATCCGCAAGCTGCTGGTTGAGTAGCGTGATCATCTTCTCGCGCGTTCCAGCCGCAAGGTCAACGCCCGTCTTGAATACTCTTCGTTTCGCCATGTTCAGCGTCTCCTCATCCTTTCGCGTACCGCCTCACATCCCCATCAGCCGCGGCGGGCGAGCCCGGACGACTTCCCGGCCCCTGCGGGCCCGACGATCACCGCCCGCCGGCTGCGGGAGTCGGGCCGCTCATGCATTAGAGGAAGCGGACTCCATACCGCGCACAGATTGCGACCACCTTCGCCATGTCCGGCGGGCCCGGCGGGAGCTGCGCCAGCTCCCGGAACATCCTTTCCAGCCCCGACGGGGAGAGCAACACAAGCACTCTGGCCTCCGCTTGCCCCACCACCGTGAACGCGTGGGGAACTCGGCGCGGTAGGTAGACCCTCGTACCCGCGCTTGCCGAAAGAGGCTTGCCGTCCAGCGTGAACTTCATCTCCCCACGTATGACGTGGAACATCTCATCCTCGTTCTCGTGCACATGAAGCGGCACGCCGGCACCCGGAGGGTTGACCTGCTCAATGAGCGTGTAGGCGCCTCCTGTGTCCTCGCCCGTAAGCTTGATGTACTGGTGGTCCCCGATGACATTGATGTACTGGCCGTCACCGGAATGGATGACCTTCGCCCTCATTCGTTCCCCCCGCGGAAACTGGGAGGCCGCGACCTTCAGTCAACTTCCAATCGTGAGGAAGGCGCCGGCCAGTCCTTTCGAAGGAGCAGCTCTTCGATCCGATACCCGTGAAAGAGGTCGTGCAGTGCCACGTGCCGGAACATCGTGAACACCGAATAGGAGTTGTACTCGTCATGCTGGGCCGTTCTCGCCCAATCCTCGGGGCGCAATTGACGAAGCCTTTCCACGAGCCGGCTCCGATCCCGCTTGAAGCGGTGCAACGCCTCGTCGAGATCGACTCGGAGGAGCGCGTCCTCTGGGTCGTCCCTCCCAGGGTCGTACGATTTGATGGCAGGATTGTCCTGCGACAACATCAAGTCGAGGCGCCGGAAGAAGAGGGGGTGAACCTCCGCGAGATGGCACGCGTGCTCATGGATGGACCACTTTCCAGAAGGTGGACGACGCTTCACAATTGCCCGGTCGGCCTGGCGAACCAATGGGATGACGATCCCTAGAGCCCGTTCGAGAGCCTCAATGATCCGTTCTGCGGAAGTCACCGCCCACACCTCCTGGATGGTCGTATCGCGGCCTATCGTTCCAGACTCACGCGAAAGTCGGTAGCCCCGCGCGGTGGCCGTCCCTCGGTCGGGTCAGTGAGCCGGGTGCTGGCGATGGGTCAGCGTCAGCACCTCGGCGCGGTAGAAGCGGTCGTAGAAGTTCGTGTCCACGTGGTGCGCCTGGTACGCGAGCAGCGTGCGGAAGGGGCCGGTGGAGCAAGGGAATCGCCCGTAGCGCTGGTAGACGTAGTCACAGTAGGCGATGGTCGCGGCGATGGTCCGGTCCTCGTACTTGGGGATGCCCGCCTGCACCTTCGCGCCGTCCTTCCAACCCGTCGCCGCCCCTCCGTCGCGGAACGTCCCCTTTCCCTGGTCGAACTTGTAGCCCACGAAGGCCAGCACCGCTTCCTCCATGTTCTTGTAATAGGGCGGGCAAAACGACTTGAGGAGAACCCTTCCCGCGCGTTCCAGGCCAACGGCAACGGGGATAGACAGATCGGCCTTCACCGGAAGGAAGGCCATCAGCTTCGACGAGGGAACCGGGTCCATCCGGAAGCCAAGGGCCTGGAACCAGATGGGATGGGCTGCGAAATGCGTGAACCCGCCCAGACCGAGCGCCGCAGTCATCAAGCCCAGGTTCTGCAGGATGCCGCCCATCTCGATGGAGCAAAACTCGCACATCCAGGTTTCCAGGCCGCTGATGGTCGCCAGGCGCCCCCCCTTCGGATCGTCGTGCAAATGGCCGCCTACGGAGCGAGCGAACCGGCCGATGCCAGCCGGTTGATGGCCATTCCGATCGTCCACGGCGAACATGGCAAACTCATCGTCGAAGAAGGACAACAGGACATTGATGTACAGGGATGTGATTTCGATCACGGGGAGGAAGTAGGTTGTGCCGGGAACATTGGCCGAATACTTGTTAAAGGGCGCCACAAAGGGCCACTCGCGCGGCGGATCCACCCGCCGTTCGCTGATGCGCACCCGACTCTTCTCGTAGAGTTCGACAAAGCGGTGCTGGTGGGCCGCCTGCACCAGATCAGGGATCTCGGAGCGGGGAAAGTCCTGCGGCCGCCGGAGCAACCACGCCCCTTGGTCGTTGGTGATGAAGACCGTGCAGTCGTGCATGGCGTCGCCGCTCGGCACGGTGCGGCCGACAAAGTGGGTCATGATGTTCCCGCTGCCGGCCTCGGGCTGGCCGCCCGTCTGGTAGGGCAGCTCGGCCAACGCGTAGCCCGTGACGCCGCATGCCGCGAATGCGAGGGCGGCCTCTTCTTCCAGGGAAAGCGGCTGCGGCGGCTGGGTGCTCTGATAGGCCAGCGGCCCGCCATTCAAGCGCATCCCCTTCCCAAAACGGCGCGAGCGCCGCGCGAGCAACGTCTCGACCAGGGAGACCTGAGTCCATGGATCCCGAGGTGCAGGGGCTGCTGGCATGAACCGACCTCCCTTCCACGGCCGTCCTTCCCGGCCAATTTTGGCGGGGCCTCTTCCCCGTGGGATGCCAGCGCCGGCGCGAACGGGTGACCATCAAACCGTTGGCCCGCGTCGGCACAAGTGCCTATCCCTCAACACGGTGTCTCGCCGGCCAGCGTCACGCGATGCATGACGCGCCGGAACCCGTGATAGTCATTCACTGGATTGTGCTGGGTGCAGCGATTGTCCCAGAAGGCGAGGGAGCCGGGCTCCCAGCGAAAGCGGCAGGTGAGCTCCGGCCGGACCTGGTGCTCGAACAGATAGGCGAGCAACGGCCGGCTCTCCGCCTCCGTCCATCCCTCGAAGTGCGTCGTGTGGCCGACGTTGACGTAGAGGGCTTTGCGCCCGGTCTCCGGATGCGTGCGCACCACCGGATGCTTGCCGACCAGCACCTTCACCTCGGCGCCGGCATCGCGCAAGCGGTCCTCGCGGGTCTTCGAGGCCTCGGCCTTCATCGAGGAGTTGACGCCCACCAGCCCGTCAAGGGTCTTCTTCAGCCCCTCCGAGAGGGTCTCGTAGGCCAGGTACTGGTTCGCGAAGAGCGTGTCGCCGCCGTAGGGGGGGATCTCCACGGCATAGAGCATGCTCGCCATCGGCGGCCGCTCGAGATAGCTGGTGTCCGAATGCCACACGCCGCCGAAGTTCAGCCGCTCGTGCTCCCGCTTGATCACCGGGGTGATCAGCGGACACTCGGGCAGGCCCTTGAGCTGGGGATATTCCATCGGCTGGCCGAACCGCTGCGCGAAGGCGAGTTGCTCCTGCGGGGCGAGTTTCTGGTTCCGGAGAAAGATCACCAGGTGGTCGAGGAAGGCCTGCCGGATCTCCGCCACGACCTCGCCTTCGAGGGGCCGCGTGACCTCCACGCCGTGGATCTCGGCGCCGAGCGCACCGGCGATCGGCCGCACCTCGATATGGCGATAGGTGCGCCGCACCGCGTTCTCCATCCTTCCCTCCGTCGCCATCCCAGGGCGGCCCAACGGCCCAGCGCAGCCGCCGGGTCAGGCGTCGCCGGTCGGCACGATGCCCGCGCCTTCCACCATCAGGATCACGGCTCGCTCCGGTGCCCGCGTGCGGTGGACGACGCCCTTAGGCACCACGAAGCTCTGGCGCGGCGCCAATTCCACGCTGCGGCCCTCCAGGTCAATCAGGAACCGTCCCTCCACCACGTAGAAGAACTCATCCTCGTCGTCGTGCTTATGCCAGTGGTACTCGCCCTGCACGACGCCGAGCCGCACGACCGAGTCGTTCACCCGGCAGAGCGTCTGGTTGTACCAGCGGTCGGCGCAGGCCGCGACGAGCGCGGGTACGTCCACCAGCTCCAGCGGGGCATAGTAGAGGTTGAGATGTGTCGCGTACGGATAGCTCTTCTGCGTATCCGCCATGCCTCACTCCTTCCAGACCCCTCGCTGCCTAGCGCCCGCGCTCAGCGGCGGCCGCTTCCAAGTCCCTAAACCTCACGCGCTCGTTCGGCTGCGCCCGGATCCGGCCGTGTACCCGCCCGTCTCCGGAGAGCGTCGAGGCTCCACGGAGATGCTGGCGGCCGCTCGTCGGCTGAAACGGCTCGTGAGCCAGCCGGGTTGCCGCATTGGTGTTAGTCGCGCATTGCCAGGCGGCGTATCACCGCATCAGTCTCGTCCGCCAGTCGGGCGATCAGGTCCCGCGCCGACTGGCGGCGCGCCAGGCGCACGCCCTGCCCGGCCCAGAGCGAGAGAAATTCCGCTCGTCCTTGCCTCGCGGCGGCATTCCGGAGCGGCCGGGTCAAGGCATTCTGGAGGGGATACGGGAGAATCGCCCCGGGGGCATCGGCGCGGTCCACTTCTACCATGAAGCGGTTGACGATGCCCCGTGCCGGGCGACCGGAGAACGCGCGCGTGAGACGGGTCTCGTGCTCCCGCGCCGCGAGGATCGCCGCCTTATGGGCCTCCGGCACGCCCGCTTCGTCGCACGTCAGAAAGGCGGTGCCGAGCTGCGCGGCACTCGCGCCCAGGGCCAGCGCCGCCGCAATGCCGCGGCCGTCCATGATGCCGCCCGACGCGATCACCGGCACACGCACCGCGTCCACCACCTGCGGCACGAGGGCGATCGTCCCCACCATCGCCGCGTCGAAGTCGGCGGCGAAGGTGCCCCGGTGAGCGCCCGCCTCGCTGCCCTGCGCCACGACGGCATCAACGCCGGCGGCCTCGAGGTCTCTTGCCTCCTCGACCGTCGTCGCCGTGCCGATCAGGAACATGCCTCGCGCGCGAATGGCTCGAATCGCGCCCTCAGGCAGGACGCCGAACGTGAAGCTGAAGACGGACGCACCGCCCTCCAGGGCCGCGGCGAGCTGTTCGCTGAACTTGGAGGTCGTCGAGGCTGGAAGCGTGGGCTCCGGCAAGCCCAGCTCTGCATGAAACGGCGCCAGGCGCTCCAGTGCGGGACGCGGGTTCGCCGGGGGATCGGGCTCAGGCAGTGGCGCGAAGAGATTGATCCCGAAGGGCCGCGCGGTCCGCGCCCGTACTGCCTGGGATGCTTCGCGAATCTGGGATGGCTGCAGGTAGGCCGCGCCGATGAAGCCCAGGGCTCCGGCCTCGCAGACTGCGGCCACAAGATCCGGGGTCGTTGCCCCGCCCGCCATCGGCGCCTGGATGATGGGATGTGCTAAGTGTAGCCGCTTTGTCAGGACCGTCTGACACACCATGGATCGTCCCCTCAGAGTTTGAGGCGCGGCCCGGCGACCATCAGCGCTCGCGCTCCTCGCGATCCCACGCCTTCCCCGCCAATCTGGCTACCGACCTGCATCACCGCCTTCCGACGAGCGGTGAGGGGTTCCCCCACTTCCCGCCGAAGACGAACTCACTCAGCGGCTTCCGCTCCCTCGCCGCCAGGTCGCGTTCGCGAAGCCGATCGGGAAGGCGCGCCGGGTCCCCTCTGTAGCCGATTGCCATGCCCGTCCACGCCTCGAAACCGTCAGGGATCCCGTAGACCTCCCGCGCCTTGTCGGGGAGGATCCCGATCATCTGATGCACAAAGAGGCCCCGTGCCGTCGCTTCCAGGAGCAGGTTGCCGGCGGCCAGGCCAAGGTCGTGGACGGCGGCTCGATTGTCTCTGGCGTTGCGTGCGAATCTCAGACTCACCACGCCCAGGGCGAGCACCGGCGCCGCCTTCGCCCAGACCTGGTTTCCCTCGGCGAGGCAGGAGAGCACCCGTTGGAACTGCTCCGGGTCGTCCCGGGTGGCAACGATGTACCCCCACGGTTGCTCGTTATAGGAAGATGGTGCCCAGCGGGCCGCCTCAAACAGGGAGCACAGATCGGCTTCCGCGACCGGCCGCTCGTCGAAGGCATAGGGACTCCACCGTTCTGCGAGAAGCTCCTGGATGGGGTACTCCGTCACTGCTTTCTTCTGGTGCATGATCGCTCCTCCGGATTTCTGTGCGCCCGAACTCCAGTTAGCCAGCAGGCGACGCGTCGCCCTCGAAGGCGCGATTGACGGCTTTCGCTTTCTGCCTGACCTTCTCGGAGAACTTCGCCCTGTTGATGACGAAGCGCTCGTGCGTGCCTCTGCTGATCACATCAACATCATCACGCGCCTCCACCTCGAACATTAAGCGTCTTCCCTCTGCCGTGATCAGTTTCACTTTCGCCGTAACTTCCAATCCAACCGGTGTCGCGGCCGTATGGCTCACAGTGACATGTGTACCGACCGTCTGTTCCTCCGGCCAGTCGAGATGGGGTTTCACCGCGGCGATGCAAGCCCATTCGAGAAACCCGACCATGAACCCGGTAGCGAACACCTCGGGCATGTCCTGGAACTCTGCCGACTCCGGGTAGAGCGCCGGAACCGTCTTCGATTTTGGCACCCGGAATCGGAGTTCGTGCTCTATGCCGGGCTTCAAGGTGTCCCTCATTGTCTCCCCCAATAGGCCTAACGACCAGGCTCACCTGCTGGGTTCGGCGACGGAATGCCCTTTGCGGTCCCGGGCGCCCTATCCTTCCAGGACGCTCTTCAACGTCCTAAGATCGCGCTCGACCAATCCGGCATCTTCGGCGAATTTCTCCTCCGACATAGTGGGCAACTGGAACAGGGTGAAGACGACCTCGCTCCCCGAACCGTTCCGCACTACGCGCATCGGATTCACAATCTCGAGACCGGGCGCCAGCGTCACAGAGTGATCGAGAACGCCAAACGTATTTTTCGCAACAAACGTGATCCTCACTGGACCGTCCGGAGTCTCCACAATCCACTCGCCTTTCGATTTCCTGACCGACCGACAAAATGCCGTCCCCCATTTCGGGAGGTTCTCCGGGTTTGAAACGAACCCATACACCCGTCCGGGCGGACACGCAATGGACACACTCAGGGTCTTGGCTCTCAGAACTCCCGTCATCTGGGCTTCTCCTTTGCGGAGCCCGGCTCGACGCTTCAGCTGTCGCGCCCGGCGCGAGCGGGAGCGTTGGGCGCCCGGACGTGCTCGGGCCGGACGCCGATCCCGATAAGCCGGGCGGGAATCCGCCGGAGCGGGGGAAAGCGCGCCAGCAAGCGGAGCGCGAACGGGAGCTGGAGCCGGTCCCCGCGCCTGCCGAGGACCCGCGTGATGATGCGCCGCTGCACGATGATCTGCAAGCGCTGGGTCACGCGCGTCGGGAGCTCCCGGCGCCGCTGCACCCGGCGCAGGTCGCCGGTGGTATGCCGCCCCTCGCGGAGCGGCGCGGCGAGCACGTTGGCGGCGGCGACCGCGTCCTGGATCGCGAGATTGATGCCGACGCCGCCGACGGGCGACATCGCGTGGGCGGCGTCACCGATGCAAAGCAGACCCGGCCGGTACCAGCGGCGCAGCCGATCTACGCGCACCGTGAGCAGCTTCACGTCATCCCAGGTTCGGAGCTCGCGGACGCGGTCCCGCGCGAACGGCGCCAGCGCCGCGATCGTTTCGCGAAACCCGTCCAGTCCCGCACCCCGGACTTCGTCGAGCGACCCCTTGGGGATGCCGTAGCCCACTTGCCAGTACTCGCCCCGGTTGATCGTGACGAGGATCCGGCCGGCGTCGAACCGCCCCATCGTCTGGCCCGGATCGCCTGGCGACCGGGAGAGCCGGAACCAGAGCACGTCCATGGGGGCGCCGAACTCGTCGACCTGGAGTCCGGCCTGCTCCCGCACAACCGAGTGGCGGCCGTCGGCGCCGACGACCAGGGCGGCCTGGACCTCGAGCGGACCACCCGGCCCCGTGGCCCGCACGCCGGCCACGCGGCCGGACCGCTCGACGAGACCCGTCACCCCGGTCTGCATCCTCAGCGCGAAGGAGGGAAGGCGCCCTGCCTGATCCGCGAGGAAGTTCAGGAAGTCCCACTGGGGCATGAACGCCACGAATCGGCAGCGCGTCGGCAGGTGCGTGAAATCCGCAATTGGCACCTCGATCCCGCCGACCTGGGCGTTGAACTGGTACACCCTTTGGTGCGGAAGCTTCAGGAAGTCCTCCAGGAGCCCGATCTCGTGCATCACCTCGAGCGTGGACGGGTGGATCGTGTCGCCCCGGAAGTCACGCAGAAAGTCGGCGTGCCTTTCGAGGACGAGCACCTCGACGCCGGCACGGGCGAGCAGGAGGCCGAGCATCATCCCGGCCGGACCACCGCCTGCAACACAACACTGGACCGCGATCTCCTCGCTCGTCACGCGCCTCTCCGAGCACCCAGATCCAGGTACGGCGCGGCCGCGCGCCACCGAGGCCGCGGCCGCGCGCCCCCGCCGCCCTCAGCGGGCCGCCGCAGGCATCACCCGGAGGATCCGCCCGTCGGGGCTGTCGGTCAGCAGGTAGAGCAGTCCATCCGGTCCCTGCCGCGCGTCGCGGATCCGCTCCCGCAGGTCGGCGAGGTACCGCTCTTCCCGCGCGACCCGGCCGCCCGCCAAGGTCAGCCGCACCAGGAGCCCCGGCCGCAGCGAGCCGATGAACACGCTTCCCTTCCAGTCGGGGAACGCATCGCCCGTGTAGAAGGTCATGCCGGAGGGCGCGATCACCGGGTCCCAGTAGTACACCGGTTGCTCCATGCCTGGCTTCGCCGTGCCTTCGCCGATCGTCACCCCAGAGTAGTCCACGCCATAGGTAATGACGGGCCAGCCGTAGTTTTTGCCGGCCTCCGGCCGGTTCAACTCGTCCCCACCGCGGGCCCCGTGCTCCGCGGTCCAGAGCTGCCCGGTCTCCGGATGGAGCGCGGCGCCCTGGACGTTCCGATGCCCGTACGAAAAGATCTCGGGCCGCGCGCCGGCCCGGCCGACGAAGGGGTTATCGCGCGGCACCGAGCCGTCCGGGTTGATCCGCACGATCTTGCCGAAGCCGACCGACAGGTCCTGCGCCCCGTCGCGGTAGTTGTAGCGGTCCCCCTGGGTGATGAAGAGGGTGCCGTCGCGCGCGAAGACGAGGCGGGACCCGAAGTGGTTCGGGCCCACTACCTTTGGCTGCTGCCGGTAGATCACCCGGACGTCCTCGAGCCGGCCCTCCGCGAGCCGGCCCCGCGCTACGGCCGTCCCGGCCGCGCCCCCCTCTCCGGGCTCCGCGTAGGAGAGGTAGACGAGGCGGTTGGTGGCAAAGCGCGGGTCCAGCGCGACATCGAGCAGGCCGCCCTGCCCGCGCGCCAGAACCTGCGGCACCCCGGCGAGCGGCTCGGACAGGCGACCGTCCCGTCCGACGATCCGTAGCCGCCCCGGCCGTTCGGTGACCAGCATGCGCCCGTCCGGAAGGAAGGCCAGGCCCCAGGGATGCTCGAGCCCCCCGGCGACGGTCTGGACGCGGACAGGCGCGCTCACCGGCGTCGGCGTCGGCGAGCGCGGCGCCTCGGCCTGCGCCTGCGCCAGCACGGGTCCGCCCGCCGCCACGCAGGCGACGATGACGATCCCCAAAGTCCCGCGTGACATCCCCACCTCCTTCGCGGCAGGACCGCCTCGCGGCCCGTTCCGGCCGCCAGCGCGAGAGCGCGCGTGCCTCCTCACGGCAGGGTTAGAGCTTGGGCCGCCGGCCGAGGGCGACCTCGCGCCTGATCCACGCGATGAGCGGTGAGCCGACGACCGTCGGGAGGGCCCACGCCCACGGCGACACAACCCCGCGGGAGCCCGTTACGGTTTCCCAGTTGACGACGAAGAGCGCCGTCACCATGGCAATATACGAGCCCCCTTGGCCGGTGAGGTGCGCCCGCAGCCAGCCCTTCCACCGGCGCTTGGCTGCCACATAGCCCAAGAGCGCAAACGCATAGGATCCCGCCGCGATCGGGAGGAACCACCAGAGACGGGGCCAGTCCAGGATCGCCAGCATCCCCGCAGACACGCACACGCCGAGCATCACCCAGTGGTACGCCTCGCCCGCTTTCGTGTGGAGCCCGGGGATTTTTCGCGCGGTCATGGCCACGGGACCCAAGATGAGCCCCGCCGTACCCAGGGCGATGTGAACGAGCAAGACCGTCCCCGTTGCTGTCATAGTGTTCCTTCGACGACACCTTACGGATCCCGCGCCGCCTGGCAGTATAGCACCTCCGGCAGCGAACGGCCGCCGCTCCGGGCTCAAGAAAGACCGGTCAGCTCGGCGCTCCGATTTCACGGGCGGTCCGGGAGGAAGGACGGGAGGGGACGCGTACTCAGTGGGGGCGTCGGCCGACCGGTAACCCGGCCTGGGGAAACTCTTGCATCCGCTTGGGCGAAACCTTAGGCGGCTTCCACCTCTACAAACTCACCCTCTGAGCTAGGAGGGGGTACCGCGAGTCCATCCTCCTTCAGCGCCTCGATATGAAGCTCGATTGCCTCGCGAATCAGCTGAAGGACCTCGTCCTTCGTCTCGCCCGCCGCGACACATCCAGGGAGGTCCGGGACGTGCGCTCCCCAGCTGGTGTCGCCCTTTTCGACAACAACCATGTAACGCATCACGGGGCCTCTCCCTTCTTCAGACCAGATTGCTTCAGGATAGCGTTGAGAGTTCCCGGTGGGATGTCGACACCGGTTTTACCGGCCACTGTCACAGTACCAGCGTTCGTCCGATGTTTGAATTGGCGGTGACTCCCCCGTGTTCGCACCAGATACCACCCGTCATCCTCCAAGAGTCGAATGAGGTCCCGAACTTTCAAGCCCCTTTATCCCCTCCTTGTCCCGACCCCTGTGGATTGAACCCCTACTTACGCACCTCCCGATCAGACCGCAGATCCCTTGAGCGCATCGCCCGGCCCCCTACTTACCACGAGACTGCCTCGCAACCCAAGCGTCGTAGACGGCCGCAGTTTCACGCGCCGAGGTGGACGTGGCAAGGCATCCCTTCTCCTCCCGTCATGACAGGATCTTTAGCCCTAGCGCCGTTCCGCGGACTGTCGTCTGATGCCGCGTCGGCTGGCAGTATAGCACTTCCGGTAGGGATATGCCGCCGCGCCGGGCGCGGGAGAGACCGGGGATAGGCCGGGCCCCCGTTCCAGGAGCGGTCCAGGAGGATGCCCGTGAGGAGAAGCGAGAGAGGCGGTGGTCAGAGCGGGAAATGGCACGCGACCTGGTGGCCGCCTCCGACGTCGCGCAGCCGGGGTTCGGTTGCGGGGTCGGTACACACGGTGGGCCGGCCCTTCGCCTCGTACACCGGGCAGCGCGGCGCGAACCGGCAGCCGCTCACAGGCCGCTCGAAATCAAACACTCCCCAGGCGCCCGTCCGGGTATTCGCCGCCGCGCGCGAGGCCTCCTTGCTCTGCTTTTCCACCAGGGAAGACCATAAGATATGAGTATAGGGATGGCGCGCCGCGTGGGCGATGCGGTCCGCGAGACCCATCTCCACGATCTTGCCCAGATACATCACCGCCACCTTGTGGCTGATCAA
>JBOGSE010000413.1:0-3510 GCA_050694895.1 bacterium
GAGAAGAGCCCGGTGGCCTGCGCCGCCGCGCTGGCGACGATCGCGTACATCGAAGAGCATGGACTCATCGAGCACGCCCGCGATCTGGGCCGTCACGCGCTTGAGCGGCTCGCCGCCATGAAAGCGCGGCATCGTCTGATCGGCGACGTGCGCGGCCTGGGTCTGCTGCTGGGCGTCGAGCTCGTGACAGACCGTGCGACGCGGGCCCGGGCTTCCGCTGAGGCCGAGGCGGTCATGTACCGGGCGCTTTCGAAGGGGCTGAGCTTCAAACTCACGATGGGGAACATCATCACGCTGACGCCGCCGCTTGTGATCACGCGCGAGGAAATGGATCGCGCGCTGGGAATCCTCGACGAGTGCTTGACCGAGGTCGAGCGCTGATGGTCGAGCAACCCGCGCTCCGGCCCAACCAGACGCTGCTCTACACGCTCCGGCATGGGTTGACGGAATTGAATCGTTCAAAGCGAACGGGCGGCAGGCTGGATGTGCCCCTTCTCGAGGAGGGACGGAAGCAAGCGGAGGACGCGCGGGCACAGTTTGACGGCACATCCCTCGATGTCGTCATCTCTTCGACTCTGCGGCGGGCCATTGAGACGGCGCTGATCGTGACGGGTTGGGAACGGGAGAAGATCCTCGTCGATGACCTGGCGGTTGAGCGGAGTTTCGGCGAGATGGAAGGGTTTACACAGGACGAGGTCCGCGAGCGATTCCCGTCCGTGATCTACGTGCCGATCGAGCACGTCCGGTATTCGCTCAATCCCCCCGGCGGCGAATCGTTCGAAGTCCTGCGCGCGCGGGCCCGCGCCTTCCTCGAGAAGACGCTGCGGGCCCACCGGGGCCGGCGCGTCCTGGTGTCGTCGCATCAGAATTTCATGCAGCAACTCCACGGCGAGCTACGCGGCGTGGATCCCTACGCAGCATTGAAGGCCGATATCATCAATCTCGAGCTCAATCAGTTTCACCTCGACGCCGACGGACGGCTGCTGAGCCACCGTGTGTATCAGCTCTGTCGGAATGCCGCCACATATCCTTCGTTCTGAGGAGGAGATCTGGTTATGCGGCTGTGCATTATCAACGGGTATCCGGCGCCGAACCGGGAGGTCCTGGCGCGGGCCGGCCATTGTAGCGCCGACGTGTTGTTTGCGCGCGTCTTCCAGACACTGGCTCCGGACGCCGACCTCGACGTGCTCTTCCTCGCCGATCTGGAAGTACCGCTCCCGGAGGAGGCCTGGATCGAGCGCTATGATGGCTTCCTCTGGACCGGGTCCAATTTGACGATCTATGAGGACGATCCCCGGGTGCTCCGGCAAATCGAGTTCTGCCGGCGGATCTTTGGGGTCGGGCGGCCGCAGTGGGGGAGCTGCTGGGGCGTACAGATGGCTGCCGTGGCGGCGGGCGGTGAGGTGCGGAAGAATCCCCGCGGGCGAGAGATGATGCTGGCTCGGAAGGTTCGCCTGACTCCAGAAGGTGTGGCCCATCCCATGTACGAGGGCAAGCCCGAGGTGTTCGACGGGTTTATCTCGCACCTGGACGAGGTGACGCGCCTCCCTGACGGGGCGACGTTGCTTGCGAGCAACGCCCACACCCGCGTGCAGGCCCTCGAAGTCCGGCACCTGAACGGCGTGTTCTGGGCCACGCAGTATCATCCGGAGTACGATCTCTCGGAGATGGCCCGGCTCATCGCGGCACGCGCCGAGGCGCTGATCAGGGAAGGTTTCTTCGCGGACGCGGCGGTCGCGCGGGAGATGGTCGATCGCCTGGAGGCTCTTGCCCGCGACCCCAGCCGGAAGGACCTGCGGTGGACCCTTGCTATCGATGACGACCTCCTGGATGAGCATCTGCGCTGTTGCGAGCTCCGCAACTGGCTCGACACGTTCGCGCGCCACCCGGTGACGCGGCTCCCAGCCTGACGCGTGGTCCCGCCCAGGTTCCCACGACGGCGCCTCTCTGCAGCCCTGGAGCGCTTGGCCCAGCAGTTCAGCGAGCGATTCCCGCCGCGGCTAGGCGGGCCCCGGCGGATTGGTCGGGAAGCGGAGTTTCCCCTCGTGTGGCCTGACGGTCGTGCCGGCGACGTCTCCCTGGTGTGGGAACCCTTGCTGGCTGAAGGAAAGGCGCGCATCACCTACGACGACCCGAACGGTCGGCGGATGATCGAGCGAGTCGATCTGGGCCCGGTGGGCTACGAGGTGGAGATGGGTCGCGCCACGGTGGAGGTGGTGCTCCCTCCCGCGGTCGATCTGCACGAACTCGAAACGGTCTCCGCAGAAGCCATCGGCCGGCTGGTCCGAGCCGCCGCATCCCGTGGCATGCTGGTGCTGGGGTACGGTATTCAGCCGCGCACCCCGCGCAGCAGCCGCCTCATGACCCCCAAGCAGCGGTATCGTGCGCTCTTCCGTGCGGTTGGTGGCGCATGGCTGCACTTCACGACCACTGCCAGCGATCAGGTCCATGTAGACGTATCGCGAGATGAACTGATGGATGCCGTCAACGTCCTGAATGTCCTGTCGGGCCCCATCATCGCCCTGACGGCGAACTCGTCGGTCTACGCAGGGCGGCCCGGCCGGTTCGTCTCGGGTCGGGAAGGGCTGCTGGCCGCGCTCGGCGGCTACCGGCACGGCATGACGCCGAAGCGTTTTTCTTCACTCGAGGAATTCATGGCGTTCATCTGCGGGCAGACGTGCTACGTGCTCAAACAGGATGGCCGCTATGTGCCATACGGCCGGCCGTTCACGTCGTACCTGGCGGCCCACGGCCCGGACCTGGGCGCCTATCTGATTCACGAGCACTACATGTGGAACAGCGCGCGCCCGCGCTCCCAGCATGGGACCATTGAGATCCGGCCGGCCTGCCAGCAGCCGCCCGACGAACCGCTGGCTGCGTCGGCGCTGGCGCTGGGGTTTGTCGAGGCCATGAACGACGCCTGGGCGTATCTATGCGAACGGCTGGGGCCTGACCCGTGGCCGGCGATGGTGGCCTATCGGCGCGCGGCGGTGCGCGACGGCCTGCGGGCGAGCGAGCCCGCCCCCGGGTTTCTCGCGGGATTGGTGGATCTGGCGGAAGTGGCCCTGAGCCGGCGCGGCCGGGGGGAGGAGCGATATCTGGTCCCTATCCGCGCACGCCTCGAGAGCGGAGTGTTGCCGGCGGATCGTGTCACGACGCTTTTCCAAAGAGACGGCGTTGCCGCCTTCATCGGTCGCTTGAGTCTCTGATATGCCAGGAGGGGGGATATTCACGACTCCCTGGCCCGATACTGGACGCCCGGCAGTCCTTGAAAGTCGGCGTCCAGGGTCCAAACCGTCGCGTCGAAGGCTCTTGCCGTCGCGAGAATGACGCTGTCGGCCATTGGGAGTCTGTGCTCCACGCTCAGACTGGCGGTCCGAAGTGCGATCAGGGTGTCGAGGTCTACGACCTTTCCCTGCTTCATGACAGCGACTGCTCGAAGAGCGTCACCCTCGCTGCGCTGCTGCAGGACACGTTTGAACACCTCAAAGATGGCGAGTGTCGGGACGA
>JBOGSE010000414.1:0-3608 GCA_050694895.1 bacterium
ATCTACCTTCTGGGCGGATTCCGCGTCGTGCGAGACGGTGTGCCCGTCCCCGAGGCGGAGTGGCGGCGCCGCAAGTCGAAGGTGCTGCTGAAGATCCTCGCGCTGGCCCAGCAACACCGCCTCAGCCGCGATCAGGTCTTGGAATGGCTGTGGCCCGACCTGCCGCCGGAGGCGGGCACGAATAACCTGCACAAGATCCTGCACCTCACGCGCCGGGTACTGGAGCCGGATCTGAAGCCCGGTGCTCCGTCTCCCTATCTGCGGTTCGAGGACAACCAGGTTTCGCTCGGCCCGGCGTGGGTCGACGTCGAGGAGTTCGAGGCGGCCGCGGCCCGCGCCGAGGCGACCGGCGATTCATCAGACCTCGAGGCCGCGCTGACCCTCTCCCCGCGCGACCTCCTTCCCGAAGACCTCTACGAAGAGTGGGCGACGCCACCACGCGAGCGGATCCAGCGCCGCGTGGTTGGTCTCTGGCTCCTCCAGGCGAACCGCTACCTTGCCCGCGGGGATCTGGCCGCTGCCACTGACGCGTTCGGCCGGGTCCTGCACATCGACGCCGTGCATGAAGAGGCGCACAGGGGTCTGATGGTGACCTATGCGCGCCAGGGAAAGCGCCATCAGGCGATCCGGCAGTATCAGCGGTGTCGCGAGCTGCTGGCGGAGGAACTGGGAGTTGAACCGTCACCAGAAACGCAGGAGACCTACCAGCGCATCCTGGCCGGGAGGATCGGCCCCGCGCCAACGGTCGAGCGCGCACCGGCCGGTCCTCCCCTCGTCGGCCGCGACGCGGAACTTGACCTGCTGGAAGAGCATCTCGATGGCGCCGCTGCGCGCGGCCGAGGGGTGTTCCTGGGCGGCGAGGCCGGCGTTGGGAAGACGCGGCTGTGTGAGGCGTTCCTGGAGTTTGCGGCTCAGCGCGGCCTGCACACGATGCGGGGCGCATGTCATGAGAAAGAAGGGCAGATGCCCTACCTGCCGTTTGTCGAGGCGCTTCGCGGCTACCTGGCGGCGCAGAGCGAAGAGATCCGGCGCGCCCTGACGGAGCCCCGCCCCGAACTCGGGCTGCTCCTGCCGGAGGCGCCGCCCACAGGGCGCCCGGCGCCGGTTCCGTCGACCCCACCTGCGTCGGCCGACGTGGCTCATGAGCACAAGCGGCGGCTGTTCGAGTCCGTCTTCACTCTGCTGCGGGATGTAAGCGCTACCGCGCCGTGCGTGCTTCTGATCGAAGACGTGCACGCGGCGGACGAACCGACGCTGCAATTGCTGCACTACCTCATGCGGCGCGCGAGCGAGATTCCGCTGCTGATCCTGGCCACCTGTCGGGACGACGAAGTCAGTGCCGAGCACCCGCTGTCAGGTGTGATGGCGGAGCTGCTGCTGGCGCGATCCGCCTCTCGCATGGCGCTGCGGCCGCTGGCGCCGGGTGACCTGGCCGCGCTGGCGAGCGGCGCCCTCGGCGGCCGCCCCGTGGACCGTGATCTCGTCCAGGCCGTGTACGAGATGACCGAGGGCAACCCCCTGTACACGCAGGAGGTGCTGCGCACGATGCAGCAGGAGGGCGCCATCGCGGTCGCCGAGGACCGATGGCGGCTGCGCCACGGCGCCCGCCCCGCCCCCTCGCGTGATCTGACGAGTCTGCTCGCGCACCGCCAGGCGCGCCTGGGCGAAGGAGCGCGCGCCGTACTGTCGGCGGCGTCCGTCGCCGGTCGGGCGTTCTCGTTCAAGTTGCTGGCGGCGATGACCGCCGAGCCCGAACTCAAATTGCTCGACGCGCTCGACGCGGCAATCGCGGCCGGAATCCTGGAGGAAACCGAAGCGGGCTACCGCTTCAGGCACGCGCTCTTGCGCGAAGGCTTCTACAATTTGACGTCACGGCACCGCCGCGCGTACCTCCACCGCCTCGCGGCCAGCGCGTTGGAGGCGCAGGGGGACCAGCCGGCGGAAGTGCTCGCGCACCACTGGTACCACAGCGACAGACCCGAGGCCGCGGTCGGATCGCTCATCGCCGCCGGAGATCGGGCCCGCGGTGTCTTTGCGATCGACCAAGCGATCGAGCACTTTGGCCGGGCGATCGACGTCCTGCTGTCTTCACCGGGCCCAGACCGCGGGCGTCTGGCCGAACTCTACCAGCGCCTCGGCAGCCTCCATCAGATCCTGGCAGATGCTCCCGCCAGCCTTGAGGCCTATGATCGGGCGCTCACGCACGCTGATGACCCCGTCACGCGCGCCCGGATCAGACGGTCCGCGGCCGCGGTTTGCATCACCGCCGGGGACTCCGACCGCGGGTTCGCCTACCTGAGCGCGGCCCTCGAAGACCTGGCCGAGCGGCCGGATGCCGCGGAATCTTCACGGGTGCACTACCATCTCAGCCAGATTGCGTGGCACCGCGAGAGGTTTGATGAGGCGTTCGCGCTCGCCCAGCAGGCCCTCACTCTCGCCGAGGACGCCGGGATCCCTACGTTGATCGCGCAGGGCTACGAGATGCTGGCCCTCTCGTGCCACTCGCTGGGAGAATGGCAGCAGGGCCTCGCGTACGTCGAAAAGCGATCGGCATTGGTGGGAGGCGCGCTCGATGTTGCAGGCGCCTTCGACGTCCACTTGTGACTGTGGGAATATCACCTGTATGGTGATAACCCAACCCAGACGGTCCGCACCGAGGTCGCCCAGACGCAGCACGTGGCAGAGAAAATGGGTGCGCCGCGGGCCATTGCGCTGTGCGAGTGCTTCCTGGGCGCGCTGGACTTCCAGCAGGGCGATTGGACCCGAGCGGTCGAGACGTTGCGGGCAAGCGTAGATCGCTACCACCAGATCGCGGCGGCGTCGGGAGAAGCGCTGGCCTGCCAGCGCCTGGGCGCCGTCCTCACGGCAATGGGCCAGACCGACGAAGCCATGGAGATGCTGGAGCGCGGCGTGCGGGTTGCCGAACGCTCGACGATGCGCGCGCACTGCCAGGTGCGCCTCTTCGCCTGCTTGGCGCACAATCGTCTGGTCGCCGGAGAGCGGGAGGGCGCGCGTCACTTCCTGCAGCAGGGGCTCCGGACGCTGGAGCGCCACGGGGCGTGCGTGACCTGCAACGCGCTGCTCTATCCGGTGGCGGTGCGCCTCCACCTGGCCGAGGGGAACCTGCCGGAGGCGGCGACATATGGCTATCGCCTGCAGGACGCCGCACGACAGTACAGCAGCCGCGGATGGACCGCGATGGCAGCGCAGATCGAGGGTCTCGTCCTCTCCCACGAGGGAAAGGCCGACGAAGCCGTGGCGTCGCTGCGTGAGGCCATGCGTCTGTTTGAGGCCATGGGCCAGCCCTACGACGCGGCGCTGACGGCGGTGGACCTGGCAGAGGCGCTGCGCCGACGGGATCGGGCCAACGACTTTGACGAGGCGCGCGATTTGCTCAGCGGCGCGGAGGTGACCTTTCGCCGTCTGAGTGCGGGACCCGACGCGCAGCGGATGGCCGGCCTGCTGACCGGAGACGCAAGGGCCGGGCCTCACCATTCTCCCAGACGCTGAGTGACGACGCCGCCCCGGCCCCAGTGAGGAAGCCCCGGGGAAGCTTGCCGGAAGCGCCTCCTGATACGGTCGGGGCAAACGACCAGGGGGGACTGAGA
>JBOGSE010000415.1:0-2277 GCA_050694895.1 bacterium
TTGTGGTTGTCGTCCTCTTCGCGTTCGTGGTCGCGTTCCCGCTGTTCCGCCTGCGGGGGGCGTACTTCGCCATGGCGACCTTCGGCCTGTTCATCCTTATTCGCCAGCTCATCTTGAACCTCGAGAAACTGACCGGCGGGGCTTCCGGCATCTACCTCCCCCCGGGCTACTTCCTCGGTCAGCGCGAGGCCTATTCGCTGATGCTCGGCCTGGCGGCCGCCTCACTGGCCATCAACTTCTATATCTCGCGCACGCGGCTGGGGATTGCCTTTCACGCCATCCGTGAGAGCGAACGCGCGGCCGCGGCGATCGGGATAGACCTGTTCAAGCACAAGCAGCTCGCGCTGGTGATCAGCGCGGTACCCTCGGCCCTGGCCGGGGCGCTGTTCGGGCTGCACTTCGGCTATGTCGACCTGGAGTCGGTGCTCGGCGTAGACAAGACCCTCTTTCCGGTGATCATGGCGATGCTCGGCGGGACCGGGATGGTCTGGGGCCCGGTGGTCGGCGGCACGCTGATCCGCCTCATCGACGTGGGGTTGAAGAATTACTTCATCCTGCCCGTGCCGGCGCTGGGCGTCTACGGGCTCATCCTGATGATCATCGGCCTGTTCAGACCCGAAGGGATCCTGGCGGGGCTGGCGCGACGCCCGAAGTTGGGGTCCGGCGCGTCACAATAGGACATATTCACTTTCGGTAGGCGTCTCGACGATGTCGGACGTACTGGATCTCGACGGTCATCTCATCAACGATTCGATAAGTGATGCGGTAGGCGCTCGTCCTGAGCTTCCAGAATCCTTCCCAGTCCCCATGCAGCCTGTCGCCTGAGCGTGGGTCGTCGAGGAGTTGATCGAGCGCCACTTCGATCTTTCTTCGGGCTTCAGGGGGCAATTTGCGAATGTCTCGAAGCGCCCTCCGGGTAAACCGGAGGTTCACCGTCATCGCTTTCTGCGACTCTGACGCAGGGGAGGATGACCGAAGACGGTCTCGTACGAGTAGATGCGTCCGGCCTTGACGTCCGCCCGCGCCTCTTCCAGGACCCGAAGGGCACCCGGGTCGGCCATCTCCTCAAGAGTCCCCATCAGGCTGTTGTACTCTCCCGCTCCCAGGAGCACGGCCGCGGGTGTCCCATCGCGGGTAATGACGACGTGGTCCCCCTCCTGCGCTGTGCGAATGAGCTTCGCCAGACGCCGATGCGCCTCTTTTACGCCAACAACCTTTGCCACGGTCTGGACTCCTTTCGTATGGTATATACTTGAGTATATACTCTAGTATTGACTAGCGTCAATCGTCGTGACCTTGCAGGGCATCAAGTGGAGGCCCCGGTGACAAGCGGAATGCGTGGGACGCCACCCGCCGGGGCCCGTACAGCAGGGAGACAGGGAGCGGAGTGAAAGTGTGGATGGGCATGGGAGGATAAGGGGGAGGGTACCATGGTGCAGACGATAAGCCATTACGACGTCCAGAAAAAACGGCGCGGCGACCTGGTCGAGGAATGGAACCGCAACCGCAAGGCGCTGGGTAAGGCGAGCCGGCTCGCCATGGTTCCCTCGCCGGTCCGAGGCGTCCGCCAGGGAATGCTCGTCGGGACCGATGGCGGCGTGCCTACACGGTCGATCGACACGCGCATCGTCGAGATCCCGGCGGGGGGGCGCACCAGCACGCATCGCCATAGCTACGACGCGATCACGTTCATTCTCAGCGGGCGCGGCCACACCGTCATCGACGGCGTGCGCTACGAGTGGGGACCGTGGGACGCTCTGCACACGCCGGTGTGGGCGTGGCACCAGCACACGAACGTCGACGCGTCACAGCCGGCCCGCTACATGTCGTTCACGACGGCGCCTCTGATGGAGTTCTTCAACCTGCTGGCGGTGGAAGATGTCGGTGACGCCTCACCCTCGCCGTCACCCGCCCCGGCCCGGCCGCTCGCGGAAGTGCTCGCTGCGGCGAAGCGCTCTGGCAACGGGTCGTCGTACGAGCGGGAACTCGAGCGCGCGCTGGCGCAGAGCGAGGCCCGGCGGAGCGCGACGCGCCACTCGCCCTGGGATCCCAAGCGCCTTGTGCTCAACAAGAAGGGCACGCGCAGCGCGTTTCTGGTCGATCCAAGCCTTGGGTACCGCACGACCGGCCTGACCGCGGTGCTCTTCCAGCTGGCGCCCGGGAGCCGGCAGGCGAGCCACCGTCACGGCGGCGAGGCGGTGCTCTACATTGTTGACGGCAAAGGCTACAGCAACATCCACGGCGAACGCTACGATTGGGAAACCGGCGATGGAGTGC
>JBOGSE010000416.1:0-1054 GCA_050694895.1 bacterium
CTGATGATGGCCGTGGTCTATTACAAGGCGAAGAAATACAACTTTCCGGTCGAGGAGGCGTTCTCGTTCCCACGCCTCGTGGCGACCTTCCGTGACGCCGGATGGACACTCGCGCTGCCGGTCATCATCCTGGGCGGGATGTTCGGCGGGATCGTGACGGCGACCGAGGCCGCGGGGCTGGCCGTGCTGGCTGCCTTCATCATCGGGACGTTCATCTACCGCGAGATGAACCTCCGGACGCTGCGTGGCGCGATGCTGGATGGGGTCGTGCAGACGGCGACGGTGATGATGATCGTTGCCGGCTCGGCGGTGCTCGGATGGTATCTGACCAACGAGCAGGTGCCACAGCGCTTCGCCGAGGCGGTGCTGGGGCTTACCACGGACCGGCACCTCGTCCTGCTCCTCCTTAATGTCTTCCTCTTGATCGCGGGGATTTTCCTCCACAGCGCCGCGGCGATTCTGCTCATCGTCCCGATCGTCATGCCGCTGATCCAGCAGATCGGCGTCGATCCGGTGCACTTCGGAATCATCGTGACGCTCAACCTGGCGATCGGGCAGCAGACCCCGCCGGTGGCGTCCGTGCTGCTGACGGCGTGCGCGGTGGCCAAGCAGCCGGTGGGGAAGGTCTTCTACGAGGCCATACCGTTCATTATTGTGCTGCTGATCGTGCTGGCGATTGTGACCTACGTGCCGATCGTCCCGCTCTTCCTTCCCCAGCTGCTCCAGGGACCATAA
This sequence comes from bacterium, assembly GCA_050694895.1. Classification (GTDB taxonomy): domain Bacteria; phylum Sysuimicrobiota; class Sysuimicrobiia; order Sysuimicrobiales; family Humicultoraceae; genus JBQTJP01. Next base: position 736 of record JBOGSE010000416.1, read on the forward strand.
CTCCGCACCTAGCGGAAGCGCGCCTCCAATTCGTCGATGGTCTTCGGCCAGTCGCCTCTCAAGAGTACCGACAGGGATCGGTCGGAGAGCAGCCTGCCCCCGGTCTGGCAGCGCGCGCAATAGTTCGTTTCGTTGTCGGCGTAGGCGATGCGCTGGATGGGCGTGCCGCAGACCGGACAGGGGCGCCGGTAGCGGCCGTGGACCGCCATCCCCTTCCTGAAGGCCGTCACCCGTTCGGGAAAACCGTCGCCTGCATCGCGGCGCAGCCGCTGGACCCATCCGCTGAGCGTCTCGCGCGTGGCCTCAAACAGCCGGGTGA
>JBOGSE010000417.1:0-4357 GCA_050694895.1 bacterium
AGCCTTTGACGGTCTCGACCAGATTGGGAATGAGGTCGTACCGCCTCCGCAGCTGCACGTCGATCTGCGACCACGCGTTGTCGATGCGGTTGCGCAGCACAACCAGGCGGTTGTACACCATGATGGCATAGAGCGCGAGAAGGATTATGGCTCCAACCACATAGATCACGCACCCACCTCCTTCACTGCAAATGTGATGCCCAACGGCCGCTGCAGCGAGTCGCGAAGGGTTTCGGCGGGCCTTCACGAATCCCCTAGGGCCATGCCGCCCGGCGCTGTCCCCCTCCGGAGTGCTGTTCCGCTCGAGCACACCTTGAACGCCCAAAGCGTGTTTCCATCGCACGACGCCTGGGAAGCAACATTCCAGCAGGTCGCCGGTGAGCTGCCCGGACTGCGCCGCTTCCAGGGCCATCTGGGCGACGGCCCGGCCACCCTCGCCGAATGGTTCACCGAGGTCCAGCGGGTGCTGCGGACACTCGGACACGTCGTCGTCTACGCGTCCCTGGGCCATTCAGTGGACACCACCGATCAGCATGCGGCGGCCCGCCACGACCGCGGCCGCAGCCTCGTGGCGCGCGTCATGGCCGCGATCGCCTTCGCGGATCCCGAGATGATCGCGATGGGGTTTGACACGCTGCGCCGGTGGGTCCGCGACGACCCGCAGCTGGCCACGTACGCCCACTACATCGACCGGCTCGAACGGCGCGCGGCCCACGTGCGTTCCGCGGAGGTAGAGGAACTCCTCAACTACATCAGCGACCCGTTCCGCACGGCCTCGTCCATTCATGGCACCCTCGCCGATGCCGACCTGACGTTCGCGCCAGCGCGTCCCGCCGATGGAGCCGAGCCCCTCGAGGTCGCGCAGGGAACCATCGGGGCCCTGCTGGGACATCCCGACCGCCAGGTGCGCCGCGCCGCGTGGGCGAGCTATGCCGACGCGCACCTCGCTTACAGACACTCGATGGCCAACTGCATCGCCGCAGGGGTGAAGCAGAACGTCTTCATGGCGCGCGCGCGCCGGTATCCATCCGCGTTGGAAGCGGCTCTCGGCGCCAACCACATCCCGGTCGACGTCTTCTTCAATCTGATCGAGACATACCGGCGCAACCTGCCGACCTGGCACCGGTATTGGAAGATCCGGCGGGAGGCTCTCGGCTACGACACCTTGCATCTGTACGACCTGCGGGCGCCGCTTGCGCGCCGCAAGACGGCCGTGCCCTTCGAGCAGGCGGTGGAGTGGATCTCGGAAGGCATGCGACCGCTGAGTGATGAGTATGTGGCGATCGCCCGGCGTGGCATGCTCGAGCAGCGATGGGTGGACCGCGCCGTCAACAAGGGCAAGCGCGCCGGCGCCTTTTCGGCCGGTGCACCGGGGACCTACCCGTTCATCGTCATGAGCTACACTAACGACGTATTTGGCTTGAGCACGCTGGCGCATGAGCTCGGGCATTCGATGCATTCGTATTACTCCTGGCAGACGCAGCCGCTGATCTATGCTCGCTACGGGATCTTCCTGGCAGAGGTCGCGTCGAACTTCAACCAGGCGATGGTACGGGCATATCTGCTCGAGAATCATACCGATCCCGATCTCCAGATCGCGGTAATCGAGGAGGCGATGAGCAACTTTCTTCGATATTTCCTCATCATGCCAACGCTCGCGCGGTTCGAGCTGGAGATCCATCAGCGCGTAGAACGGGGACAGGCGCTCACCGCGCAGTCGATGATGAGCTTGATGACCGAGCTGTTCAGCGAGGCCTACGGAAACGAAGTGAAGATCGACGCGGACCGCCTGGGCGTGACGTGGGCGCAGTTCCCCACTCACCTCTACTCAAATTTCTACGTGTTTCAGTACGCCACCGGCATCTCGGGTGCCCATGCCCTCGCCGACGGCGTGCGCGCAGGCAAGCCGCGCGCGGCAGACCGCTACATGGCGTTTTTGAAGTCCGGCGGCTCTCGTTTCCCGCTCGAGACGCTCAAAGAGGCCGGCGTCGACCTGGTCTCACCCGAGCCGGTGGAGAAGGCGTTCGGCGTCCTCGCGCAGCTGGTTGACCGCCTCGCATCGCTGCTCTCCGGGCGCCCTGCCGGGATGACGTAGCCACGCTCGCGCGGCCCCGCGGAGGGTTCGCGCCCGCCGGCGCGAATCCTTAGGCCGTGGGTCGCTTCGCACTCGGGCTCGTTCTCGCTCTGACCGTCGCCGCGCCTCCCGCGTTCTCGCAAATCGCCCTGCTGTTCCCGCACGGCATCGCCGCCGGCGACGTCACCGCAACGTCGGCGGTCCTGTGGACCCGCTTTGATCGACGCCTCCCCCTGACCGTCGAGGTCTCGACAGATCGCGGGTTCGCCGCGTCAGCCTTCACCGCGGCGGCGGGCGCTTTGGATCGCGGGGGAAGTGTCAAGCTCGCGGCGACCGGGCTGAAGCCGGGAACACGATACTTCTATCGATTCACGGTCGGCCGCGGCGCCTATTCGGATGTCGGAACATTTCTCACCGCGCCCCCACCGGAGACGGGCGCCGACGTCCGCCTGGCCTTTTCGGGCGACGTCGATGGCACGCATGTCGGTGGCGCGCCGGTCTTCCCGCTCGGCGTGCTGGATGCGGCCGCCGCGAACAAGCCGGATGTCTTCATTCTGGTCGGCGACACCATCTACAGCGACTCGCCTCACGGCAACAGGCCCGCGCGGGCCCTCGACGAATACCGGGCCAAATACAGGGAGGTGCAGGCCACGTCCTCGATGCAGGCGCTGCTGCGCGCCACGTCCGTCATCGCGATATGGGACGACCACGAAGTCGAGAATGATTTCGACTCCGAGTCGGTCGACCGTAGCAAGTTGCAGGCCGGGCGGCAGGCATTCCTCGAGGCCTGGCCGATCGCCGAGCAGGAGCAGAACCGGCTCTACCGCTCGTTTCGGTGGGGACGGAACGTCGAAATTTTCGTCCTCGATCTGCGAGCCTACCGCAGCCGGCAGGCGTCCAAGATGCGCGTGTGCGACAATCCTCCCGGCAGTGTGGTGCCGGATCTCGCGCCGACCCTCCCGGGGCAGATCCGAGCCGGGTTTGCGCCCTTGATCCGGCAGATGGCCCTCCCCGTGCCCCCAGCCTGCCTGGCGGCGCTCAACGATCCGAGCCGCACGCTCCTTGGAGACGCGCAGAAGCGCTGGCTGCAGCAGGGTCTGCGGAGCAGCACCGCTATCTGGAAATTTATCGTGAGCGAGGTCCCGGTGCAGGAGTTCTTCGCCAACCCCTACGACCGGTGGGAAGGCTATGCGGCCGAGCGGGCCGAGATCCTGAATTTCATTCGCACCTCGAGTATCCGCAACGTCGTCTGGTTGAGCACCGATCTCCACGCCGTCCTCATCAACGACGTCCGTCTGGCAACGTACAACCCGCCGTTTGAACCAAGCGGCATGAAAGAAGTTGTCGTCGGGCCGATCGCGACGAATACGTTTGCCAGTGCGATCGCGGCCGTGGCCGGGCCGTCAGTCGTCCCGGCGTTTGCGGCTTTTCTCCAGGCGCCTCTGCCGCAGGGCCTCGGACTATCATGTGTGGTCCTCGACCGCTTCACCTATGCGACGGTCGAAGTGTCCAGCGTCGCCGGCACGGCGACCATCACGCCCCAGGACGCCGCGGGGCGGCCCGTCTGCCGGAACCCGCTGGTGCTCCGCGCCGTACGTTAGGAAGCAAGGAGGCAAACCCGGGTCTGCTATAATAGCCGCAAGGGTACATAGTCAGCGACGGGGGACGCTACTCTCGGGTGTCGGAAAGGGGAGCCTGCCGTGCGTGTCATGAAGGTCCGCCGAGTCGCCCTCGATCAACAGAACAACCCCGTGGTGCTGTTGGTCGACGACGATGAGACGGTGGCCCTGCCGATCTGGATCGGGCAGGCCGAGGCCATGGCGATCGCGATGCGGCTGCAGAGCGTGCAGCCGCCACGGCCGATGACGCACGACCTCCTGCAGGCTGTGCTCGAGCAGTTGTCGGCCACGGTCACCCGGGTCGTCATCAGCGATGTCAAGGATGCCACCTACTACGCGGAGATCCACCTGTCCCGCAACGGCACGTCGTTTGTGATCGATTCGCGCCCCAGCGACGCGATCGCGCTCGCGCTGCGAGTCGAGTCGCCGATCTTCGTCGAAGACAAGGTCGCCGCACAGGGCATGCCTTTGCGCAAAGGCGCAGATGGTGAAGGCCGGCCCGCCTTGGAAGAAGAGCTCGACCCCCAGGAATTTCGGAAGTTCCTCGAACGCGTCAAGCCCGGCGACTTCAAAGGCCCCGTCCACTAGGCGACTGGCGCTTCGCTCTCCAGTTCCAGGTAGATCGCCCCGGCCAGGGCCGTGCTGATCCGCTGGCGCCGGCCTT
>JBOGSE010000418.1:0-2110 GCA_050694895.1 bacterium
AGGTCGGCGAGCATGTCGGCACGCACTTCGACGCGCCCTGCCACTGGATCACGGGACGGAATCGGCCCGCGCTGCATCAACTCGATCCTCAGACGCTCATCGGGCCGGCCGCGGTCATCGACATCACCGCAGACGTCGCGCGGAATCCCGACGTCACCGTTACCAAAGAGATGCTGCTGGCGTGGGAGAAAGCGCATGGACACGTTCCCGCCGGAGCCTGGGTGTTGATCCGCAGCGGCTGGGCACAGCGCGCCGATGATCCGGCGGCGTTCAACAACGCGCGCGAGGACGGCCCGCACACCCCAGGGATGGGGGCGTCGGGCGCGAAGTTTCTCATCGAGGAGCGCGACGTTGTCGGAGTCGGCGTCGAGACGATCGGTACCGACGCCGGGCAGGCCTTTCGAGAGAATCCACCCTTCCCCAACCACGCCACCATGCATGGGGCCGGGAAATACGGCCTCACCTCGCTGATCAATCTCGACCGCCTGCCACCGACCGGCGCCGTGGTCGTCGTGCTCCCCATGAAGGTTGAAGGCGGGACGGGGAGCCCTGTGCGCCCGATCGCGCTGGTGCCGAAGGGTTAGCGTCAGTCCATATCAGACGAGGTGTTGTATGGCGGAGACCAGGGAATACACGCCGGACAGCCAGCCGAATCTGCCCGGGAAAGGTGCGACCGACTACGAGCGCTACCTTCGCACCGACGACCTGCTTTCACTGCAGAAGACGCCGGCAGAGATGTTCCATCGGGATGAACTGTTGTTTCAGACCGTGCATCAGTCGACCGAGCTCTGGCTGAAGCTCGGCGCCTGGGAGGTCGAAGGCGCAATCGAGTGCATGCGGTACCGACGCCTGGGCGAGGCCATCCGGATGCTCCACCGCGCCACGGACTGCATTGACCTGATCACCAACCAGCTCCACATGATGGAACACATGTCCCCGTGGGACTATCAGTCGATCCGCAGGGGTCTGGGCCACGGCAGCGGGTTCGGGTCGCCCGGCTTCAACCGCGTCAATGAGCTGCCGCCTATGCTCTGGGACGCGTTCGAGTCGCTGCTCAAGGACCACGGCCTGGGCGTCGTCGAACTCTATCAGCGTGGGCCGGAGTTCGCGGATCTCTTCCAGCTCGCCGAGCTGCTGATCAAGTGGGACGGCCGGGTGACCCTCTGGCGGCTGCATCATTTCAAGGTCGTCGAGCGCATCATCGGCGGCGCCGTGGTTGGCACCGCCGGCACACCGATCGAGGTCCTCAACAGAATCCTCCACAAACGGCGCTTCCCCGCGCTGTGGGATGCCAGAAATGAGCTCACCGGGATCGCCAAGTGGACCGAAGGACAATCTGACGGCACACCCCCCGTACCGGCTCGGGGAGTGTACGTGGACGGAGGCCCGGGAGCGGCTTAGGGCGGCGCGCGTCGCGATCCTGCCCGCCGGGGCCCACGAAGCCCAGGGCCCGCACATGCCGATGTCGGCGGACGGCATTATCGCCGACGAAATGTGCGTGCGCGGCGCGGCCGAACTGCGGCGGCGCGGCATCGACGCGCTGGTCCTTTCCACCCTGCCCTACGGAGCCAGCTACGCGTCCCTCCCCTTCCCCGGGACCATCATCCTGACGCCGGCCACAATCCAGGCGCTGGTGACCGACGTCGGCCGCTCCCTGGCGCGGCACGGCCTGGGCTTCCTGTTCCTGGCCAGCGCGCATCTGGAGCCAACCCATTTATCGGCACTTCAGGCCGCCGCAAACACCCTCGAGCATGAGACCAGCCTGAAGGTCGGGACGCTCGACATCCGCGAGCCACGCTGGGCCGAGCGCCTGTCCGATGAATTTCGTCGCGGAGCCCGCCATGGGGGGTCGTACGGCACGTCGCTCGTCCTGGCGGCGCGGCCTGACCTCGTGCGCATGGACGTCGCGCGCACCCTCGAGCCGGTCTGGATCAACCTGCTGGAGGTCGTCGCCAAGGGCGCCCGGACCTTTGATCAGGCCGGCTCGCCGCTGGCCTACTTCGGTGAGCCGGCGCAAGCCAGCGCCGAGGAAGGCGAGAAGCTCTTCGACGCCCTGGGGACGATCATCGCGGATGCGGTGGAAGAGCTCATGGGCGCCGATCCTACGACA
>JBOGSE010000419.1:0-14606 GCA_050694895.1 bacterium
CGCCGCGCGGATCAGGCTCCGGCCGGTCTCCACGGCTCGTATGACGGCGTGCGCCGCGTGCTGCGGCGGGCCTGTTGACGTGCCAAACCAGCCGTCGTTAGTCAACAGGGCGATGATGTCGGCCCCCTGTGCTGCCACAGATCTGACCATGAACGGGTGCGCCGACTCGTAACAGATCGCCAGGCCGATGGCGCCCACGGGCGTCGTCACGATGCCGGGGTCGCGCCCGGGGATGATCCCGGCCTCACCGAACGGCACAAGCCGGCGCTTGGCATAGCGGCCGATGATCTTGCCCTCCGGATCCAGCACGACCAGACCGTTGCGGGGACCCGACATCAGCGAGCCTGCAACGACGATCGCTCCGTCGGCGCTGCGCGCGATCGACGCTCGCAGATCTGGCGAGGCCGCGAGATCGGCCGGGACGGCCGACTCGGGATAGACGATGAGCTCTGCACCGGCCTGGCGCGCCTCGGCCGTCAACTGCAGCAACCCTGAGATGGCCGTGCGCGCCATCGCGGGATCGATCCTGCCAACGGGCGGCACGTTCGGCTGAAGCGCGGCGACCACACGCTCGGGTCCGGACGTTCCCGCGCGACGGAGCTCCGCGGCGCCAAAGGCGATCAACGTGAGGACAACCGCGGCCACCGCGGGGCGAGTCAGCCCGCGCGCAGCGATCATGCTCGCCGCGAGCGCATTGACCAGCACGATCAGCCCTGAGATCCCAAAGACGCCCACGATGCCGGCGAGAGGAAGCACCTGCGGCGTGCGGTACTGCGAGAGCCCCAGCAAGACCCAGGGAAACCCGATGGGGCCTACCGATCGCACGACCTCGATTGCCACCCAGGTCAGCGGCGCTGCCCACAGCACCGCCTGAGGGTAGCGCTGTGCCAGCAGTCTTGTGCCCGCCGCGAACGCCCCGAGATAGATAGCGGCGATGGCAGTCACGAGCAGCCACGCGGCCGGCGTGAACGTCCGCATCCAGGCGAGCGTGCCGCCGAATGCGACGACGCCCGTAAGGTAGCCCAGACGAAAGCCCGCAGCCGGGGTCTGCCCCTCGATGGCAATGAGCAGCGGGACGAGTGCGATCCAGGCGAGCCATCCCAGGTCAGGGGCAGGGAAGACGAGCACGAACAGCAGCCCGGAGGCGAGGGCGGCGAGCTGTCGGGCGAGGAGCGCGGCTCCCCTCACGCCTCCCGGCCGTGGCACTTCTTGTACTTCTTGCCACTGCCGCACCAGCAGGGATCGTTTCGGCCGATCTTGGCCGCCTGGCCGCCCCCGCCGCTCCGCGTGCCGACCGCGGCCGGCTCGCGCGTAGGCGTCGCGACCGGTCTGGCCACGGGCCGTTGCTCCGGCGCGACCTGCACGCGAAAGAGGATGCGCACAGAGTCTTCCTGGATCGCCTGCAGCGTCGCCTGGAACATGTCGTAGCCTTCGCGCTGGTACTCGACGAGGGGGCTTACCTGCGCATAGGCCCGCAGTCCGATGCCCTCACGCAGCGCGTCCATGTTGTGGAGGTGGTCGATCCACTTCCGGTCGATCGTCTGCAGGAGCACCAGTCGCTCGATTTCCCTGAGGGTGTCAGCGCCGATCTCGGTTTCTTTCTGCTCGTACGCCGCAAGTGCGGCGCTGACCAGGCGCTCGGTGACCTCATCCGCCGACAACCCCCGCAGCGATGCCGGCACGATATCACTCAGGGCGGGAGCGATCTGCGCGAGTCCTTCGATGAGGCCCTCCAAATCCCAATCCTCTGGATGGACATCCTTGACGCACACCGTGTCTACCTGCGCACTGACCAGCCGCTCGATGATATCGAGGACGTTGTCCCGCACGTTCTGACCCTCGAGCACTTTGCGGCGCTCGCCGTAGATGACCTTCCGCTGGACGTTCATGACATCGTCGTATTCCAGGACGTGCCTGCGGACATCGAAGTGATACTGTTCGACCTTCTTCTGCGCGCTCTCGATCTGCCGGCTCACGATCTTGTGCTCGATCGGAGTGTCCTCGTCGAGACCCAGGCGGTCCATCAGACCCGCGATCCGCTCGCCCGCGAAGATCCGCATCAATTCATCGTCGAGACCGATGTAGAACCGGCTCGAGCCCTGATCGCCCTGCCGGCCTGAGCGGCCGCGCAGCTGATTGTCGATGCGCCGCGCCTCGTGGCGCTCAGTACCGATGACGTGGAGACCGGCGACCGCCCGCACCTTCTCGGCTTCGGCGGGATCGGGCGGATTGCCACCCAGGATGATGTCCACGCCGCGTCCGGCCATGTTCGTGGCGATGGTCACGGCGCCGACGCGGCCGGCCTGGGCGATGATCTCGGCCTCGCGCTCGTGCTGCTTGGCATTCAGCACTTCGTGAGGAATGCCCCGCCGTCTCAGCAACTCGGAGAGATGCTCATTCTTCTCGATCGATCGCGTGCCCACGAGCACCGGGCGGCCCTGCTTATGCCACTCGACGATCTCGTCTACGACCGCCTTCCACTTCCCGCGCTCCGTCTTGTAGATCAAGTCGGGGTGGTCCGCGCGGATCATCGGCCGGTGCGTCGGGATGATCGCGACCGGCAGGTTGTAGATCTTGGCGAGCTCCTCTTCCTCGGTCTTGGCGGTTCCGGTCATGCCCGCCAGCTTTTCATACATCCGGAAGTAGTTCTGAAACGTGATCGTCGCCAGGGTCTGGCTCTCGCGCTCGACCTTGACGCCTTCCTTCGCCTCGATGGCCTGATGGAGGCCGTCGGAGTACCGCCGGCCGAACATCAGCCGTCCGGTGAACTCGTCGACGATGATCACCTGACCGTCTTTGACGACGTAGTCCACGTCGCGCTTGTAGACGGCATGCGCCCGCAGAGCCTGATGCAGATGGTGCATGAGGTCGCCATGCTCGGGATCGGAAATGTCGTCGACTCCAAGGAGGCGCTCGGCGTGCGTGACGCCCTCATCGGTCAGGATGGCATTCTTGAGCTTCTCGTCCACGGTGTAGTCTGTGTCGCGTTGCAGCCGGGGAATCAGGCGAGAAAAGCGCTCGTACCGCTCGACACCGCCTTCGACCATGCCGGAAATGATCAGCGGGGTGCGGGCCTCGTCAATGAGGATAAAGTCCACCTCATCGACGATGGCGTAGAACAGCTCACGCTGGACCATCTCCTCCAGGCGCAGCACCATGTTGTCGCGCAGATAGTCGAAGCCGAACTCGTTGTTCGTCCCGTAGGTGATGTCTGCCGCGTAGGCCTCGCGTCGGCTGATCGGTCGAAAGTGATTGAGCCGATCGTCGTGGTGCGGCTTGGGATCGGTAAACCCCGGATCGTACAGGCCCGAGACCTCGTGGCCAATCGCGGCGACCGAAAATCCCAGCGCGTGGTAGATGGGCGCCATCCATCCCGCGTCGCGCCGGCTGAGGTAATCGTTGACCGTCACCAGATGCACTCCGCGCCCGGACAGCGCGTTGAGCGCGATGGGCAGGGTCGCGACAAGGGTCTTGCCTTCGCCGGTCTTCATCTCGGCGATCTTGCCCCGGTGCAGCAGCGCGCCGCCGATGAGCTGGACATCGAAGTGCCGAAGTCCGATCGTCCGCCGGCTGGCCTCACGCACCCCGGCGAACACCTGCGGCAGCAGTTCGTCGAGGACTTCTCCCAGTGCTGCCTTGCGCTCGTCTCCCTCGAGCCCCTCGATCGCCGCGGCCACCTGGGCGCGCCACTCCCCGGCCCGCTCGCGTAGGGCATCGTCGGAGAGGCCCTGCATCTCGGGCTCGAGTGCATTGATCTCATCGACCACCGGCCGCAGCGACGCAGCGTCGCGCTCGCTTGCGTCCCCCAGCAGCCGGCCTAGCAAACCACGCATGTGGTCACCTCAACTACCGAGACGTCATCTCGGCCAACGTCCATTATAGATGATGTCATAGAGGATGTTGCTGTATGCGCGTCGGCGGCCGTTCAGATTGCGGGAAGCAAACGGATCGTCCCCTCGCGGGCGACGATACCGAAATGCCGGGCATCCGTGGTCAGGACCGCTCCACCATTTCGCTCGGCACACGCGATCACGGCAGCATCAGTCAGGCCGAGCGGAAGATCCTTGTACCGAGTGATCAGCTCCTGAATGCGTTCAAAATCGCGCTCACCACAATCCAAGGAGAAATCACCCGACGCCAGATCACGCAGGAATCCGATTGTCGCATCAAACCCCAGCCTGGTTTCGAGCAGATAGCCGAGTTCTCCGAGGGTCGCGGCAGGAACAAGATACGGACCCCGGTCGGACTTCAGTACCTGAGCGGCGCGCCCGTGGTGGGCATCACGGCGATCGGAAAGAGCGTACACCCCCGATGTATCGAGGGTAATCACGCCTTCCCACGTTCCTCATCGAGGTATCTGTCCCATTCGCCCCTCAACCACTGCTTGATTTCGCTTGAGGGGATCTTCCCGTCGGCACCGATACCGATTGAGCGGGGGCGGGGGCGATCCAGACCGGCCAAGTAGCGCTCGATGGCCTCGCGGACGAGCTCGGCTTGAGATCGTCCGAGCCGTTTTGAAGCGCTCCGTAGCCCGCGCTGGAGCTCCTTTGGAATGTAGAGCGTCGTCTTCTCCACCGCCAAATCATGCCATATATGGTATATGGCGTCAAGCTGATTGCTGTATGGGCACCGATCGCATGCGTACGTGGTGTTGCAGTGAGCCTTATCGGCTCTGACTCAACCAGGAGATGGGGCGGTTGACAGCGGCGAGCGCCGCGCGCACCACCGCCTCGCGTGGATCGTCACCGACTACCGACGAGCCGGACAGCGTCTCCTGATCGGTCCCCGTGAATGTGACGGTGACAACGGCTACCTCATGGTCGCCGACCGTGACCATGGCGGCGCCTTCAAACGCCAGCAACCCCGGGGCGCGGAGGAACACCTCGACCGCGCGGAGCGTGGCCTGGGCGACCAGCGCCGGGCGGTGACGCGTCACGTTGGGTCCGGCTGCGATCCCCTCATAGAGCAACCCACGGTCTTCTAGATGGACCTTGACTTCCGCGCTGTTGCGGACGACGCTCTGCGAGAGTCCCACGAATTTCAAGCGGGCGGCCGGCGCCGCCTGGGCGGGCTGATCTTCCGGTCGCATCGCCGCGACCCGCACCTGCCGGGCATCCAACGTTACCCCGAGCTCGGCTGCCACCGCCGACACCACATCGACTGCGATGAGTTTGGGGCTGCGATCAGCCTGACCCAGAACGTGAATGACGTCGATGTCCCCCGACTCTGTGGGCACGACGCGCGCTGCGACCACGCCGCGGAGGCGGCGTACAACGTCTTCGGCCTGATCGACCGTCGATTGCCCGCCGTCCCGGCCCATGGCTCGATCCTCCTGTGCTTCCGCGCGCTAGCCTTCCGGTTCGATCAGCCCGAACTCGCCGTCCCGTCGCCGGTAGAGGACATTGACGTCCTGGGTCGCCGCGTTGCGAAAGACGTAGAACGCATGGCCCAGCAGCTCGATCTGCATCACGGCCTCGTCCGGTGTCATGGGTTTCATGGCAAACCGCTTCGTCCGGACGATCCCGGGCCCCTCGATCAGCGCGGTCGGCGGCGTGCCGGAACGCAGGGCCGCTTCCGCCGACCGGCGGATACGGCGCCGGCGCCGTGATTCATCCAGCCGCCGCTTCTCGATGATGCGTGAGCGGTACTTCCGGATCTGACGATCGAGCTTGTCCACCGCGCCGTCAATCGACGCGTACATGTCGTTGGAGGACTCCTCCGCCCGGAGGACCAACCCGTTGCCCCAGACGGTCACCTCGACCACCTGAGCGCGGCCCAACGAGCGGTTCCGAGACACACTGAAGACCACCTGGGCGTCCCGAATCTGGTCGAAGCGCCGTGGGAGTCTGGAGAGCTTCCGTGCGACATGGTCGCGGAGCGCGTCGGTAATCGCGATGTGCTTGCCCTGGATGCGGATGGGAAAGTCGCCGGCCTGCCGTCTCGTTCCCACGGCGTCCCTCCCAATGGCGGCCGCGGCCTTCATGCTTGTACCTCGGTGATGCGGGTAGCTTCTGCGGTGCAGGGGAAGGCTCCTCCCTCGACGTCAGGCCTTCAAGATACTATTACCCACCTGACGTGCGTAGGGGTCACAGACGACGGGGACCCGCCTCAGGGTCCGTCGAGGCTTTGGACGACGAACACTTCTTTGAACGTGCGGATCGCGTATCGGTCCGTCATCCCGGCCAGGAAATCACAGACGGCCCGCGCGGGCGGCTCGCCGGCGGCGACCGCGTGCGTGTCCGCGGGCACCGCGTCCGGGTGTGCCATGAAGTGGTCAAACAGCAGCCGCAGCATGCGGCCGGCCCGCGCCGTCTCCTCGGCCGCGTGCGGACCCAGATAGACGCGCGCCGTGAGGAAGTCCTTGAGGGCATTCAAGGCTTCACGGATGTCATCCGACATGCCGATCACCGCCTGATCGCGGCTGGCGCCAACGATGTCGCGCACGATGGCCTCCAGCCATCGGCCGCGCGTCGGCCCGAGCACGGCGGTCACCGCGTGCGGCACGCCGTCCTCGGCAATGAGCCCGGCACGGATGGCGTCGTCGGTGTCGTGGTGGACGTAGGCCACCCGGTCGGCCAGCCGGACGACCTGACCTTCCAGCGTCGAGGGCAACGCGCCGCCGTCGGCCTCCGCCTGAAGATCGCGCAGCCCTTTCGAGTGCCCACCAATGCCGTCCCTCACCTCCCACGTCAGGTTGAGACCGGTCATGACGGTCCCGTCGGCACGCCGCCGCTGCTCGAGCCGCTCGACGACGCGAAGGCTCTGCATGTCGTGCCGAAAGCCTCCCCAGGGTACCATCGCGGCATCGAGCGCAGCCTCGCCGGCATGCCCAAAGGGCGGATGGCCGAGATCGTGAGCGAGCGCGATCGCCTCTGTGAGGTCTTCGTTGAGCCGCAGCGCCCGTGCGACCGTTCGCGCGACCTGCGCAACCTCGAGAGTATGGGTGAGCCGTGTCCGGTAGTGATCGCCTTCCGGGGCGAGAAAGACCTGGGTCTTGTGCATCAGGCGGCGAAACGCCTTGGCGTGCACAATCCGGTCGCGGTCCCGCTGGAAGGCGGTCCGCAGGTCATCGTCGGGTTCGGACTCGGGGCGGCCGCGGCTGGATGCCGCGCGGGCAGCGCGTGGGTGCAGCGATGCCGCTTCCCACTGCTCGGTCGCCTCGCGCGGGCCCACGTCAGTCCCTGTTGGATCACACGTCTTTCGCCGCCGCGACGCGCTCGCGCAGCGAGGCCTGGGCGGCCGCCAGCCGCGCCACCGGCACGCGATAGGGCGAGCAACTCACGTAGTTGAGCCCGATTTTGTGGCAGAACTCGATCGAGCCTGGATCGCCCCCGTGCTCGCCGCAGATGCCGATCTCGAGGTCGTGACGGACGGCACGGCCGCGCTCGACCGCCATCGCCATGCTCTCGCCCACGCCGGCTCGATCGATCGTCTGGAACGGATTCTCGGGCAGTAGGCCTCGCTCGACAAACTGCAGAAGGAACTTGCCCTCCGCGTCATCGCGGGAGATCCCGAAGATCATCTGCGTGAGGTCGTTGGTGCCGAATGAGAAGAACTCGGCCAGCTGCGCGATCTCGCCCGCTACGAAACAGGCGCGCGGAATCTCGATCATCGTCCCGAACTTGTACTCGACCGGCACCCGCTCACGCGCCATCACATCTTTCGCGACCTTCTCCAACTCGCGATGGCTCTCGCGCAACTCGTTGATGTGGCTGGTGAGAGGGATCATGATCTCGGGGATCGCCGTGACGCCTTTCTTCGTGACGCGGCAGGCCGCCTCGAGGATCGCGCGAACCTGCATCACGATGATCCCCGGATAGGTCAGGCCCAGCCGGATGCCCCGCAGCCCCAGCATCGGATTGGCCTCGCGCATCGCCTCGACCGTGCGCAGGGCGGCTTCCTTGCGTCGGAGGGTCGCCTGCATTGCCGTGATTGACGGCTTCCCCTTGCGCGGCCGCCATCGCGGGATCGCGGAGACCGTCTCCAGGCGGGCCCGCAGGGCAGCGACTTCCTCGAGCAGGGAATCGTGCGACGGCAAGAACTCGTGAAGTGGAGGATCGATCAGGCGGATGATGACCGGCAGACCGTCCATGGCCCGAAACAACCCTTCGAAGTCGCGCCGCTGGAGCCGCAGGAGGCTGGCCAGCGCACGCTCGTAGCGCTTCACCGCCGGTGACGAGCGTACCGTCCTGGCTGCCGCACGCGCGGCCGTGCGTAGCCTCTTGTCGTCAGGCTGGCGCGCGGCGGCCTCTTCCGCGGCACGTTGTCGGTCGTAGTGCGCCTGGGCTTCGGCCGCATTGAGGATCATCTGCCGCACCGCCGGCAGACGGTCTTCCTCGAAGAACATGTGCTCAGTGCGGCACAGGCCGATACCCTGGGCGCCAAACGCGCGGGCGCGCTCCGCGTCACGCGGATAATCGGCGTTCGCCCACACGCCCAGGCGCCGCGCCTTGTCCGCCCATTCCAGGAGCTCGACCAGATCCCGTTGTTCCTCCAGGCGGGGCGTGATCGCGGGGAGCTCTCCGGCGAAGACCTCGCCCGTTCCACCATCGATGGAGAGATATTCGCCCTGGGCGACCTTGCGGCCATCCACGGACAGCACCCGCGCATCTGGATCGACGCGGATCGCCTCGCACCCGGCCACGCACGGGACGCCCAGGCCCCGGGCGACAACGGCAGCGTGGCTGGTGCCGCCGCCGCGGCTGGTGAGGATGCCCTTCGCGTGCAGCATCCCGTGTACGTCGTCGGGGTTGGTCTCGGGCCGCACCAGGATCACAGGCTTGCCGGCCTTCCCCCACGCTTCCGCCGTGTCGGCGTCGAAGACCGCAAACCCCACCGCGGCCCCGGGCGACGCGTTTAGGCCCTTCGCGAGATACCGGCCGTCACGAGAGGCCGCCTCCTTCGCACGGTCATCAAACCGCGGGTGCAGCAGCATGTCGATGTGGCCCGGCTCGACGCGCAGCAGGGCCTGCTCTTTGCTGATCAACCCCTCCCTCGCCATGTCGACGGCGATCTTGACGGCAGCCTGTGCCGTGCGCTTTCCGGTCCGCGTCTGGAGCATCCACAACCGGCCGCGCTCGATCGTGAATTCCAGATCCTGCACATCCTTGTAGTGACGTTCGAGCATCTCGCAGACTTTGGCAAACTCACCGTACGCCTTCGACAGCTCCTTCGCCAGCTCAGCGATCGGCCGCGGGGTGCGGATGCCGGCAACGACGTCTTCACCCTGGGCATTGAGCAGGTACTCACCGTACACTTTCCGCTCACCGGTAGAAGGGTTGCGGGTGAACGCGACGCCGGTGCCCGAATCGAAGCCCATGTTGCCAAAGACCATCGTCTGCACGTTCACGGCCGTCCCCAGGTCGTGCGAGATCTTATGAAAGTTCCGGTAATCCACCGCGCGCTTGCCGAACCACGAATCGAACACGGCCTCGATCGCCATACGCAATTGCATGCGAGGATCTTGAGGGAACTCTTTGCCGCGCTGCTCGCGGATAGTGCGCTTGAACGTGTCGGTGATCGCCCGGAGGTCGCCGGCCTCGAGCGCGGTATCCTCCTTGACGCCTTTACGATCCTTGGCACGCTGAATGACGTGCTCGAATTGTTCCCCGGGGATGTCGAGCACGATCTTCCCGAACATCTGCACCAGGCGGCGATAGGCATCTCGGGCAAACCGTTCGTTGCCGGTGAGACGGATAAGACCCTCCAGCGTCTCATCGTTGAGCCCCAGGTTGAGGACGGTATCCATCATCCCGGGCATGCTGAACAATGCGCCGGAGCGCACCGAGAGCAGCAGAGGATTCGACGGATCGCCAAATCGCTTACCCGTCTTCTCCTGGATGGTGCGCAGCCGGGCATCCACTTCGTCGAGCAGGCCTTCTGGGAATGTGCGGCCCGCGCGCATGAACTCGATGCAGGCCTTGGTGGTGATCGTGAAGCCCGGCGGGACCGGCAGGCCCACGCGGCTCATCTCCGCGAGGCCGGCGCCTTTACCACCCAGCAACTCGCGCATCGTAGCGTTGCCTTCTTCGAAGAGCATCGTCCATCGGAACTGCGTGCGCTGAGCATCGGGTGTCGTTGTGGCCATCTCGTGGTGCCTCCTCAGGGTTTCACTCCTGCCAGCTTAGCGAAGTCGGCAACCCGCAGAAAGGTCTCGCTTACGCCGCGAAGCAACGCGAGGCGGTTAGCACGAAGCGGGGCGTCCGGGGCCATCACCAGGACGTCATCGAAGAATGTGTCGATGGGGTCGGCCAGCCGGGCCAGCGCATCGAGCGCGTCCGCGTAGCGCCGCTCCGCGGATGCCCGCTCGACGGCGGTACGTATCGCTTCCCATTCCCTGTAGAGCGTCGCCTCTGCGGGCTCGACCAGCAGAGACTCATCGAGCGCAAGCGCCGGCGTCCCCTGGCCCAGTATTCGGGAGGCGCGGGCAAATCCGGTCGCCAGACGGGTCATCTTGGGCCTGGCGCGTACCTCTTGCAGGGCGCGAGCGCGGGCGTCAAGATCCGCGATGTCGTCTCCGCCGGCAGCGAGCACCGCGTCGATGGTATCGTACGACACCTGCTGGTCGAGCAGCCAGGTGCGCAGGCGCTGTCGTACGAGCTCGACGCACGGTGGAACAACCTCATTCGTATCCTTCGCGCGCGGCCTGCCAGCGAGGGACTGCTCAACGTAAATGTTGACGGCTGTCTCAAACATCTCTGCCAGCGATAGATGAAACTCGTGCGCAAGCAGCACACCGACGATCCCCGAAGCCGCTCGACGGAGCCCGTATGGATCCTCTGATCCGGTGGGCTCGAGACCCGTGCGCGTTGCTCCCGCGAGCAGCAGCGCACGGTCGGCAATTGCCAACAGTGCTCCGGGCAGGCTCAAAGGCGGTTTGTCTCCGGCACCCCTGGGCAAATAGTGCTCTTCGATAGCGCGCGCGACCTCGTTGGACTCTCCCGCCTCCCGTGCGTATATGCCTCCCATTGTCCCTTGCAACTCGGGAAACTCGCGCACCATCGCTGTCACAAGGTCGGCTTTGCAGAGTTCGGCAGCACGGGCGAGCGTCTGCCTGTCACCCGTATCCGCGCCCACGGCCTCGGCGAGCCATGCTGCGGCCATCGTCAGCCGCCGGACATGATCCGCGACTGTCCCCAAACCCGCCACATACGCCACGCGCGCCAGTGCTTGATTCCATATGGCGAAGTTCGAGCGGCGATCCTCCTCCAGGAAGAAGTGGCCATCCGCCAGACGCGCGCGCACGACCCACTCATGTCCGGTCCGCACCGACGTCAGGTGATCCTCGCCGCCATCCCGGACGGCAATGAATGCCGGCAACAGCGTCCTGTTATGACCTTCGACCGCAAACGACTTCTGGTGGTGCTGCAAGGTAACGATGAGCACTGGCCGGGGGATGTCCGAGGCTAGCGCCGGATCAATCGCGCCCCGCAAGGGTGTTGGGTGCTCGGTTGACCAAACGATCTCTTCAAGCAGTGCTGGGTCGAGAAGGGGGCTACCGCCAGCGCGGGCCGCCGCAGCTTCCGCGAGCTCGACGATGCGGCGCCGACGGTCTTCGGGGCTCAGAATGACGTGGCCGCGCCGCATCGCGGGACCATAGGCCCCGGCCGTGGGAAGACTGATCGTCTTCGGCGCGAGAAACCGGTGGCCGCGCGTCGTCCGACCGGCCCGGATGCCCGCTATGTCGACCGCGAGCACCCGCCGGTCTAACAGGACAACAATTCGCCGAATTGGACGTCCGAAGCGAATGCCGTTCGCCGTCCACCGCATGGTTTTGGGAAACGACAGCCCCGCGATAATTTCGGGTAGCAAATCCCTGACTACACGAGCGGCAGGACGCCCAGTCTCGCGAATCTCGGCGACGACGTAGCGGCCGCCGTCCATCTCCTTGACCTGCAGCGCGTCCACCGGCACGCCTTGGGCGCGCGCGAAGCCCGCCGCGGCCTGCGTGGGACGGCCATCTGCATCGAACGCAACTTTTGCCGCGGGGCCGCGCACGAGGGTCGCCCGATCGCGCTGCCGCGCCGCGACGTCTTCGGCGATAAGTACGAGGCGGCGAAGCGTCCCAGTGGTTCTCACCGCGCCCACATCCAGCCTGGCAGATTCAAATGCCTTGCGAGCGGCCTCGGCGAATTGCTCCAGTGCCGGGCCGACCGCCATCGGCGGGAGTTCCTCCGTCCCAACTTCTACGAGCAGCTCACTCACGCGCGTGCCCCGCTCGCGCCGGTTGCTCGCTTCGCGCTCCTGGCACCGCCTCGATCTGGTCGGGTTCGCCCTTCTGCTGTGCCACGTAGGCGGTCGCGCAGCCGCGAGCGAGCGCGCGCGTCCGGCCCATGAGCTCGACACGCTGCGCCACGCTCACGGCTCCCCGAGCATCCAGAAGGTTGAAAAGGTGCGAGCACTTCAGGGCCGCGTCGTACGCCGGCAGCACCAGGGGGATCTTCAGCAGCCGTTGGGCATCGGCCTCGTACGCGTCGAACAGCGCACGGAGGCTGACCGCGTCAGCGTGCTCGAATCCATACGCGGAGTGCTCCCGCTCCTCTTGCTTCCGAAACTCGCCGTACGTCACTCTCGCGCCCCATTCGATCTCGAACACCGAAGCCTTGCGCTGTAGGAACATTGCCAGCCGCTCGGGCCCGTAGGTGAGCTCCGCCGGGATCACGTCCAGGTCGATGCCACCCATCTGCTGCAGGTAGGTGAATTGTGTGATCTCCATGCCATCGAGGAAGATCTGCCAGCCCACGCCCCAGGCTCCCAGCGTCGGGTTCTCCCAGTCATCTTCGAGGAACCGCAGATCGTGATGGGCCAGGCGGAGGCCCAGGCGTTCCAGACTCTCGAGGTAAAGGTCCTGCACGTCATTGGGCGCCGGCTTGAGGAGGACCTGGTACTGGTAGTGCTTGTAGAGCCGGTTTGGATTCTCGCCGTAGCGCCCGTCGGCCGGCCGGCGGCTGGGCTGCACGTAGGCCACACGCATGGGCCTGGGACCAAGCGAGCGAAAGAACGTCGCCGGATGCAGCGTGCCAGCACCGACCTCGACATCATAGGCCTGCTCCAAGACGGCGCCCTGCTCACCCCAAAATCGGTGCAGGGCCAGAATCATCTCTTGAAAGCTCATCGTACGCGCGCGTGTCGCCATCGCACCCGGTGATGCACCAAAAAAAGAGAGCCCCGTCTCAGGGACGGAGGCTCCGTGGTTCCACCCTGATTCCCGCGGCGGCACCGCACGCGCCGGCCCGGGCACTCCTCCCGCGTTCTCGGGCGGATCCCGGCAGGTTTCAGCGTGCCGCCGGGTCTCGCCCGACGCCTCGCTGCCTGCGGCTTGGGAGTGCCGTTCGCCTCACGCCGCGCCCGTTCCCACCATGCACGGGCTCTCTTGTAACGGCCGCGCGACTACTCTTCTCCCGCATTGCCACTCTAACTGCCGGCAATTCTAGCAATCTCCTCGCAGGCGGTCAACTCACGCGCCGCCGGCGCCTACGGGATCGGGAGCGCGCGTACGACCCACCCCGCGATGGCGCTTCCAATCACGATAGGGATGATCCCCCAGTTCAGCCGCCACATCCCGGCAAAGGCAATCGCCGCGATCAGCACCGCGGACCAATCGACAGTGGCGAGCACGGGCAGTGTGATCGTCGTCCATCGCGACGGGATCTCGACCACCGCGCCGAAGAGCGTGTGGAACGAAAACCAGACCGCCAGATTGAGGATGACACCGACCACCGCCGCGGTAATGGCCGAGAGCGCTCCGGTCAGAGACGTGTTCCCGCGCAGCCGCTCGATGAACGGCGCCCCCAGAAAGATCCACAGGAAGGACGGCGCGAAGGTCGCCCAGACCGTGACCGCCGCGCCGAGCGTACCGGCGACCACCGGATCAAGGCCTCCCGGATGCCGGAATGCGCCCAGGAATCCGACGAACTCGGTCACCAGAATAAGCGGACCCGGTGTCGACTCTGCGAGGCCAAGGCCGGCGAGCATGTCCAGGGTGGTGACCCATCCGTAGTGTTGCACCGCGGCCTGCGCGATGTAGGCGAGCACGGCGTACGCACCGCCGAACGTCACCATGGCCGCCTTGCTGAAGAAGATCGCCTGCTGCGCCAGGACGTCGCCGGTGCCGCGCCAGGCGATGACCGCCGCAAGCGGACCCCACCAGGCCGCCAGGCAGGCCGCGAGCACACGTAGGGCGCCCCGCGCCGTTGGACGCGCGTGCTCGGGAGACGGTGCCTCATCTCCGATGACGCTCTGCCGCTGATGCTCCGCGGGCATGGTCATGCGCGGCGCAGCGCCCCGAGCAAGCGCGGCGGGCCACAGCCGGCTACCCAGTAACCCCAGCACCCCCGCGCCGATTACGATGAGGGGGAATGGCACCCCGAACACGAAGAGCGCGACGAATGCGGCCGCAGCGATGACGATCATGACGTGATGCTTGAACGCCCTGGCACCGATCCGGATAACGGCGGCTGCGACGATCGCAATAACTCCAGCCCGCAGCCCGTAGAAGATTGCCGCGATCCACGGGACCGTGCCGTGGACGGCATACAGCCACGACAGGCCGAGTAACACGAAGAACGCCGGGAGGACAAAGAACACCCCCGCGACGAGCCCGCCGG
>JBOGSE010000420.1:0-1643 GCA_050694895.1 bacterium
ACGGCCTCCTCGTACGGACCGGGATTCCCGAAGGGGTCCCGGGGCGAAGCGTTGAACGTGGAGGGGGTCGTGATCTGGTAGTTCACGATCCGGCCCTTGTCCATGATCATGTTGTGCACCAGCCAACCACGCCCGGCTTCCCACATCCCGACCGAGACCCGCTCGTCCTTCGGGATGGTGAAGCGGCTCCACGCCTTCGTCTCGCCCCGCCGCCACAGGTCGAACGCCTGCAGCAGGCAGTTCATGGCGATGAGGGCCTGCCACGGCACCGAGTAGGCCTTGGCCCGGCAGCGCTCCAGAGCGTTGAGCGTGTCCGGGATCTTCCAGTACATCTCGGTCTCGGGCAGCTGGAACTTCGGCACGATCATGCGCAGCCCGTCGCCTGTCGCCTCGATGAAGTCGTTCCTGGGCATCTTCTGGGCAAGCGCGGTCGTGTGCATCCGGCCCATGACCGTGGTCTCCATCGCCGTTCGGTCCCACCGGGGGGAGGTGGCCCAGGAATACTTCTCCCGGAAGTTCCGCCCGCTCGGCTTGGGGATGGTGCGCTTGTTCCAGGGGTGGTACGGGGAGATCGGGTTGCCGA
The DNA here is from genome assembly GCA_050694895.1 of bacterium. Lineage (GTDB taxonomy): Bacteria > Sysuimicrobiota > Sysuimicrobiia > Sysuimicrobiales > Humicultoraceae > JBQTJP01. The sequence goes on from JBOGSE010000420.1 coordinate 584, forward strand.
TCGGGTCGGTGCGCATCTTGACGGCACCGCCGCTCCAGTCCTCGTAGAACGAGTGCTGGACGAACTCCTCGATTCCGGCGTTGATCTGGTGCAGGCTGGTGGTCACCAGCTTGCCGTCCCGGATGATGCCCGGCGTCGACCAGCGCCGGTCGCCCCACGTGGTCATGTTCTCGAAGCGGGCGTCGTAGGCCTCGGGGTCGTCGTAGATGCCGGTCTGCGCCACGTTCATCGGACGGGCCCCGACCAGGGCGTAGTCGGGGTTGTGGTCGAGGAAGAAGTCGCACAGGTCGTCCCACCAGCCCACCAGCCGCTTGCCGTAGTCGAAGAACTTGATCAGGCGGCTGTAGTACTCGTTGAAGGTCGAGGTGGACAGCGTGGTGGTCACGCCGCCCGGGATCAGGGTCGAGGGGTGCGGGTACTTGCCGTACATGAAGTTGCACATCTCACGACCCAGCCGGGTCCACTCGATCGCCTCGAGGTAGATCGCCCCGGTGAGGGGGTTCATCGCGTCCATGATGTCGCCGATGGTGCGGTACCCGTGGACGTCGGCGTTGGGGGCCGGCGTCTTGCGGGCCTTCGTCACCATCTCGGGGTTGGTCACCTGAACCAGAGCCGTGGAGTAGTCCGGCCCGGCGAGCAGCCCGAGGTGAATCGGGTGGTCGTAGAGCATCTCGGCGGCCTCGCCGAGGTTCCGCACCGTGCTGCCCATCGGAGGCGGCGCAATCCCGAACGCCTGGTCGAGGTTCTGCGACGACACCGAGGCGTGGACAGCGCCGCACACGCCACATGCCCGGGACGAGATGTCGATGGCGTCCCGAGGGTCGCGGCCCTGCAAGATCACCTCGTAGCCCCGGAAGAGCATGGCCATGGAGTGGCAGTCGACCGCCACCCGGTTGTCGAGGTCGAGGCTGGCGTGGATGGCCAGAGCGCCCGCGACGCGGGTGATCGGGTCGATCAGCCAGTCACGAACCCGGCCCTTCGTGGCGATGGCGCCGCCGGAAACCGGCCGCCGGACCGTCTTGGTGTAACGCTTGACGCCGTTACCCTCGAGCGACCAGGG
>JBOGSE010000421.1:0-6017 GCA_050694895.1 bacterium
CGTGGGCGGTAACTCCGCAGGCTGTCATGGCGGGAACCCGGTACGCCGAGCGGCTACTGGTCAGCGGCATCCTCAACGCCTATCAGGCCTCATATCCGGACGCCGCGGCCGCGCTGCGCAAGCTAGCGGGCGAGTGCGACCTCAGCTTCCCGGTCAATGCGCTGCACAAGGTCTACAACCGCGTGGGCATCCGCAAAATCACCCACCTCGACTTCGACGAGTTCCTGTCGATGCTGTTCGGCCTTGGGGTCGTGGGTGTCCGGTTCGGTCAGACCGGCCGCTACAACAAGGCTCACTTCCAATACACGTTCGACCACCCGCTCACATACCAGGAAGACAGCGACCAGCTCTGCGTCCACCCGCTGTTCACCCGACACCTGATGGAGCGGGCCATCCCGCGTCTGCGCCGCGAACGTGCGCAGGCGACCTACCCCTACGGCTGTGACCCCAAGGGCGAGGACTATCGCAAAGCGTTCGGCTACATCGAGTTCTGACCGGAGGCCGCCATGGCCATGTCACCGCGCACCAAGAAGACGCTACCAAGCGTGGCCAGGAGTACCTGGGCGAGCCGCCCGGGCCGTCAGAGTTCCGAGTAGGGGTGGCGATGTCCGGCGGCGGGATCCGGTCCGCCGCGTTCAACCTCGGAGCGCTGCAGGCGCTGCAGGCCAACGGCGTGCTCGAACGGACGTCCTATCTCGCGGCCGTGTCCGGCGGCAACTACATCGCCAGCGCGCTGACGATCGCCGCGGCGCACTCGGATCCGCCGACCGAAGACGCGAAGCCGCTGTGGGGCACCGGTTCCCCCGAGGAGCGCTATCTGCGCCAGCACACCGACTACCTGGCCCCCGGCTACACCGGCACGCTGTGGATGGGTTCCAGCATGGTGTACGGGTTCCTGTTGAACTACCTGCCGTTCATGCTGTGCATGATGATCGCGGGCCGGGTGATCGGCTGGCTGCTGTTCGCCGCCCAGGTGCGGCTGTCGGACCTGCGTCTGAACGGCTTGGCACTGCCGAGGTCTCCGCTGCTGGTCAGCCTCGTCGTCATCGGCTTCACCTGTGTCCTGGCGGCCCTGTGGCTGGTCGCGTTCCGGCGCCTCTTCAAGGAGGACAAACCGGGCAACTTCGGCGAATCGCGCTCTGAGCGGTGGTCGGCGGGATTCCTCATGGCCGCCGGGGCGATAGCTGTGCTGATCGCCCTGCCCGCGCTGGCCGACCTGTACGGCCGGACGTCGCTTCTGGTACTCACCAAGGTGTTCGGCGAACCGGAGACTACCTTCGAGACCTTCGCGGGCCGCGCGTTCGCCGTCACGTTCTGGCTGGTGATCTCCCTGGTCATGGCGTCGGCGGCACTCGTTCTGGGAAGACGCTTCCGCGCCCTGCGACTGATGCTCACGCTGTCGTTCGTCGCGAGCGCCGGGCTGCTGCTGGTGCCCCTGCTCTCGGCGTTGGAGTTCTCCACGCGGCATGGTCTGGATTCGGTATGGGACATCGTGGGTGTGGCCGGCGGCGGTCTGTTCGTGCTGTTGATGGCCGTGGCGATCCACAATCGGCGCTACTCGATGCACAATGTCTACCGGGAGCGGCTGAGCAGCGCATTCGCGTTGCATCGCAAGAACGCCTCGGAGGCCGAGCCGCTGAACTACGAGAAGCGTCTGTACTTCTCGCGAACGGCTCCGCGCGAAGGCCATCGCGTGCCCGAACTGGTCGTGTGCTGCGCGGTGAACCTGACTACCGACGACGTGCCCGTGGGCCGCTTCGCCGAGTCGTTCACCTTCGAGCGGGGGCGAACCGGCGGAGCCCTGTTCGGGTACACGACGACCTCGGCGATCGAGAACGACAAGGGCGTCGCGGGTACGCAGCTCACACTGCCGTCGATCATGGCTGTGTCGGGCGCGGCTCTCTCACCGCTCATGGGCAGGCACACCTACCCGCCGCTGCGGTTCCTGATGGCACTCACCAACATCCGGCTCGGCGTGTGGATCAAGAACCCGAACCACGAGCGGTGGAACCACCTCTTCGCCGATGCCACCGACACCGCCGAATCGGATCACACGCCCCCGGGGAATCCCACCGCCTTGCGCCGGTTGCTCACGTGGGCTCGCGACGGCTGGCACGAACCGGGGGCACTTTACGTATTGCGGGAGGCACTGGGCGCGGCCAGTTCGACCCGGCGCTACATCTATCTGACCGACGGCGGACACTGGGAGAACCTCGGCCTGGTCGAACTGCTGCGCAGGCGGTGCACACATGTGCTCTGCTTCGACGCCAGCTACGACGCCAAGGGGTTGGGGCTGGACGTCGGTCGCGCGATCGCGCTGGCCCGCAGCGACCTCAACGCCCAGGTCGATCTCGATCCCAGGTCGGTCCTGCCCGGCACTGACGGCTTCAGTGAGGCCATGGCCGTCGATGGTGCGGTCGTCTATCCGACCGGTGAAAGCGCGAACCTGGTGTACGCCAAGGCCGTGCTCACCAAGGACGCCAGCTGGGACCTGCACGCGTTCAACGCGCGCGACAGCCGGTTCCCCAACCACTCCACGACACAGCAGACATTCACCGATGAGCAGTTCGAGGCCTACCGAAAGCTTGGGTATGACGCGGGACTCGAGGCGCTGGTCAAACTACGGCTGCCAGGCTTGGTGCCGGTCAGTGCTTTCGGGAATGGCCATCGCCGATAGGTCACCGCCTGCGGCATTGCCATGACGGCCAGGCGCTCCTGCCGAGCGTCCGGACGGCCTGAAAATGGTTCGGGTAAACGGGCGTAACACATATCCACCCACCTGGTCTTAGCCTGGATCCGTGGGTTAGCCGACGCGTTGATCTTCGGCGTGGTTGTTGATCTTGTTGTGGTGGCTGGGCAGGGCTGAGTTGCCGGCCTGGTCCAGCTTGTCCACTGTGGTCTCCGGTCGTGCCCTTGGTGGGCGGGTGGGCGGGGTCAGGCCGCCGCTGCCGGTGGGCTGTTGGCGAAGATGGTGTCCCAGAGGCGGGTCCAGGGTTCGGCCCAGGGCCAGTGCGCGGGCAGGTGCAGCACGCGGGCGCGTTGTGGTCGGGCCAGCCGGGCGGGCACGCTGACGATCTGCCGGCGCAGGGTGGCTCCGCGGGCGAGGGCGTGCCGGTCGCTGGTGAGGGTGCCGGCGGCGCGTAGCAGGTTGTGGCAGATGGCCGCGCAGATCGCCCAGGCGCTGTTCGCGGCGAAGCGACCGGAGGGCAGGTGCGCCAACGGTCCGTCGATGAGGTCGGCGAATACGGTCTCGATGATGGCGTGGCGGCGGTGGGTGATGTCGGCCTGCGCGGTCGGTTCGGTGCTGTTGGTGAAGAACGGGTGGTGGCGCCAGACCGGGAACAGCTCGTCGGTTGTGGCGCGGTCACGCACCCGGCGCACGACCAGCCGGGCGGTGATCGGGCGCTGGGTGGAGGCGAACGCGGTGAACTCGACCTCGGCGACCTCGGCATCGGAGATCAGCGCACCGGTGTCGGGGTCGGTGACCGCACCCGGATAGTTCACCGGCGTCCAGGCGTCCTCGCCGATCGTGGCGATGGCCCGCTGCACGGGCCGGTTCTTCAGCAGCACCAGCGAGAACCGCGCCCCGGCTCGCACGCAGGCGGCGGCCACGGCGCTGTTGCCGTAGGCCGAGTCGCCGCGCACCAGGATCTGCCCGTTGGCCCCGGCGGCGCGGGCGGTGCCGATCGCCTCGGCCACCATCGACGCCGCGCCCCGCCCGGAGCCGGCCTTGCCCGCGCGCAGCCGGATCCCGGCCACCACCGGCGCCCCCTCACCGGTGCTGATCGTGGTGGCCAAAGGGGACAGACCCCGGCGCAACACCTGCCTGCCGGCGATCTTGGTGTGCCCGAAACTCGCGCCCTGCTTGGCGTGCCCGTAGACCGGGCGCAACAGCGAGTCGATATCCACATACGCCTGGGTGGCGATCCCGGGCAACAACCCGGTCGTCGCCACCAGATTGACCAGGTGCGCCCGCGCCACCGACGCCAACTGCAGACCATGGCCGTGGGTGAACTCCCTCAGGAACTGGCCCAGCGTGGCCGGCGCGTACACCCCGCCGAACAACCGCGGCATCCCACCCGAGCGGACCACCTGCAGATCATCGATGCAGTCCGCCCCCGCAACCATCCCCGCCACGATCGAGGTGACCTTGCCCGCCGGATTCACCCCGGCCGACTTCACCGTCGTCGTGCCGATCGCGACCTTACCGTTGACCAGCTCAGACAGGCCAGCCTGCTCAGCCAACGCCATCACCGGCACCAGACCAGCGAACGACACGAGGTTCTCATCATCGAACAAAACCCGCGCGCGCGACCAGCCATCAGGTAGTTTCACTGCCAGTGCCTTCTCGGAACAGGTAGATCAGGACTTCGACACTCCCGATTCTCCTGCCCCAGAAGGCACTTCCACGTTCAACGCGCCGAACGACGACCTACCACTCCACGGATCCAGGCTAATACTACAGCCGCAAGGTGTGATGCTTGGTGTGTTGTCGCTGGTAGTGGCTTCGGCGGGCTCGGGTTTGGTGGACTCGGCGCCAGTGTGACCAGTGTTCGGTGTGGCTATGGGTGTGGTCGGGGCGGGTCATGGTGGCCCAGAGTCGCCGGATTTCGTTGCAGGACAGGGGGATCAGGTGTTCGTGTCTGGGTTTGGCGCCCCCTTTGTCTGGTCGTGTTCTCGTTCGTTGTGGGCGGTGACGGCGAGGAACGCGGCGGCGAGCATGGACAGGGTGATGTGTCGGTGCCAGGCGTCGTGTTTGCGGACTTGGTAGTGGTCAAGGCCGGTCTCGTTCTTGGCGAACTGGAAGGTTTCCTCGACGCCCCAACGGGATCCGGCGACGCGGACGAGTTCGGCGACGGGCACCGGTGTGTGGGAGTGGCAGACGTAGTAGGCCAGTTCGGTGGGTTTGCTGATCGAGCGGCGGACCAGCAGTAGGTGGGTGTCGGCGCCGGGATCGAGCAGCAGCCAGTCGTAGAGGCGTTGTCCTTTGCTGCCGGCCCCGGCGGAGAGGCGTTGCCAGCCTTTGCGTGGCGCGACGGCGGCCAACTTGTCGGCCCGGGCGGGTCCTCTCGGGGTGGTGAACCGGTCGTCGCAGGAGACGGCCATGACGTAGTTCAGGTCGTGGTCTTGAAGCCAGGCCCGCAATCCCGGGTTGTCGCCGTAGGCCTCGTCGGCGGTGAACCAGCCGGGCGCGGCCCCCGAATCGAGCAGTCGTTGCAGCATGCGCGCCGCGAGCACGGGTTTGGTCGCGAACTCGATCTCCGGGTCGATCCCGGCCTCAGCGCACCGCTCACGATCATCAATCCACGACGCCGGCAGGTAGAGCTCGCGGTCGATCAACGCCCGCCCCTTGACCGAGACGTAGGTGAGGAACACGCCGAGTTGACAGTTCTCGATCCGCCCCGCCGTGCCGGAATACTGGCGTTGCACACCGGCGGATTTGGTGCCCTTCTTCAAGAATCCGGTCTCGTCGGCCACCACCACCCCACTCGGGTCGGCGAGATGGCCAAGCACGTAGCCGCGCAGGTCATCGCGCACCGCATCGGCGTCCCACCGGTAGAAGTTGAGCAACCGCTGCATGCCGTCCGGGGTCAGATCACCAGCCTGCTCGGCCAGCGTCCAGGAGTTCTTCCGCTCCGCGCCCGAGAGCAACCCGAGCACGTACATGCGAGCCCGACGACGCGAGTCCGCCTGCGCGAAACGCCCCGCCACCAGCGCGAACATGTCATCAAACCCCGCCTGCCACCGAGCCAGACGATCATCGAACACCGTCCACGACTCGGCCATCACATCGTCAAGATCCACCACCGCCGTAGTCGATCACACACCCGCCACGCCCGAGATCACGACACGCCGAAGGTGATCACATACTGCTGCTGCCGTACTAACGCCAAGGCCGTGTAGTTAAGGATTGGGTGGGGTTGTCAACGGGTTGAAATGGGCAACGGAGTTCCTGCTACAACAGTGTCGACCAAGATCACTGAAGCACAGGAACTCCGTTGGACACCCAGTCTTTC
>JBOGSE010000422.1:0-1493 GCA_050694895.1 bacterium
GCCGTCCCCGTTACAATCTTGAAAGCGGACCCCGGCTCGTAGGCGCTGTCGACGGCACGGTTCAGGAGCGGGCGGGCGAAATCTCCCACGAGCCGCGCCCATTCGCGCTCCGAGATCCCTCCCGCGAAGGCGTTTGGGTCAAATGCTGGATGGCTCACCAGAGCCAGGACCTCTCCGCTCCTCGGATCAAGGGCAACCACCGCGCCGGTCCGGTTGCCGAGGGCGGCCTCAGCCGCCCGCTGGATATCGAGATCGATAGTCAGGACGATAGATCTGCCGGACTCGCCCCGTTCCCGCCGCAGCACTCGTAACGGGCGACCCACGGCATCCACCTCGACGCGCACCTTCCCGTCCCGACCCCGCAGGATTCTGTCGTAGACACGTTCCACGCCGGCCTTGCCGATTAGATCCCTCATCCGGTAGCCGGCCCAGGCCGGGGTAACCAACTCCGCTTCGCTGATCTCGCCGATGTAGCCCAGGGCGTGTGCCGCAAGCGTTCCGTGCGGATATTGCCGGACCTCCTCCGTCTCGATGATCACGCCCGGCAGGTCGAGCCGGTTTTCCTCGACCATGGCCACGATCTCTTTCGGAACGTCCCGGCGGAGACGCACCGGCTCGAACGGGCGTGTCCGGTCCAGCCGCAGCCGCTGGCGGATCTTTGCCTCGGGCACCGCCAGGATTTGTGCCAGGAGGGGAACTGTCCCCTCGGGATTCCTCACCTCGGTTGGGAGGACGGCGATAGTGAATGCAGCACGATTAATGACCAGCGGGCGCCCTCTCCGGTCGAAAATCGTTCCGCGAGGAGCCGCCACCCTCAGGTCACGCAGGCGGTTCTCCTCCGAAAGCCGCAGGTAATGAGGGCCCTGCAGAATCTGCAGCTGCCAGAGTCGGCCCACCATGAGGCCGAAGATCACCGCAATGAGACCGCCTAGTACGGCGAGCCGAACACCGACGCCGTTAGTCGTGGTCTCCTTCACCGCTGCTCGATACCTCGTATACAGTTCCTGCCGGCCGTATCAAGACCCGGAACGCTTGACCTAGCGCCTTACCGATTCTCCGCACTCCCGAGTATCGAAGTTTTACGACAAAGTGTAGTGTTATGGGCTATTGTCGTCAATCAACAGCGGCCTAGCCCCCAGCCAGTCGCAGGCCTGCGGCGCGCATCGGTTCACTGGCTTGCATTCTGGACTGTGCTGCGTTAGCCTCATAGTCAAGGTCGCGCAGCCGATGTTTCATCAGCATTTGCCTCGAGACTGCATCTGTTCCCGCGGGAGCTAGTGCTCCCGCGTCCTCTGCGCTAGACGCCGGCGTCAATCTATGTCCTGAGGCGACTCCAAGCGCGTTCGGCGCTGCGAAGGTGTATGGTCATGGCTAAGTCCCTGGCCCAACCGTTCATCGCTCACCGGTCGAAGGTCCATCCGCAGACCATCGCCAGTATCGCGATGCTTGCTGTGGTGGCCCTTGCCGTCCTGGTGGGCGGCCGGAACGACACC
>JBOGSE010000423.1:0-2208 GCA_050694895.1 bacterium
GAAGTCCTCCATCGCCAACGCGCGGCCACGTCGTGATATTTCCGTCGCTATCCCGCGCTTGCCGCGCGCCGCAGCCGATCCATCACGGCCCGACCTACCCCGTGCTCCGCAATGCCCTCCACCACGATGGCGTTGAGACCGGCGTCGTCCAGCTCTCGCAATTGCGCAAAGAGGTTTGCCGCGACCGCTCCCGGATCGGCACGCGACCCCATGATGCGAACCACCGCGCCCAACGGCACGCTGGCGGCGGCCTCCGAGGTCACCATGACGCCGACCCGCAGCCCCTTGTCCCATAGATGATAGACGGAGGCCGCGAGTTCGGTCGCAACACGACTCGCCTCCGCCTCAATGAGCACGACCTGCGCGCGCGGGGCGTAGTGCCGGTACCGCGTCCCCGGCGATCGGTTGAGCGCGGGTGCCCACGCTCGTGGCGCCACAACCACCGGACCCAACAGTTTCTCGAGGGTCTCAAGCGGGACGCCGCCCGGACGCAGCAACGTGGGCGACCGCTCTGTGAGATCCACGACGGTCGATTCCACACCGACCGGCGTTGGGCCGCCGTCGAGGATAATGTCGATCGTACCATCCAGATCCGTCGCGACATGTCGCGCGGTTGTCGGGCTGGGACGGCCCGAGCGATTGGCGCTGGGCGCGGCGATCGGACGGCCCGCGGACCGAATCAGCGCGTGCGCGACAGGGTGCGCGGGAACGCGGACGGCGACGGTCGGCAATCCACCGCGCGTCACCGCCGGCACGGTCGGAGCGGCCGGCAGCACGAGCGTGAGAGGCCCGGGCCAGCAACGGGAAATCAGGGTGCCGGCGGCTTCCGGCACCGACGCGACCACGCTCGGCAACGCCGACGCGTCGGCCAGGTGCACGATGATCGGATTGTCGGCGGGGCGGCCCTTCACTTCGAAGATCCGCTCGACCGCCTTCGCGTTGAACGCGTCGGCGCCGAGTCCATACACCGTCTCGGTCGGAAACGCGACCAGTCCGCCGGAGACCAGCGTCGCCGCGGCGTCGCGAATGACGGCCGGATCGGGCCGCTCAGAATCTACCGAGATCAGTCGCGTCGGCACGTCACGAGGGGTGCACAATCCCTTCCGCGCGATCGGCCTCCCGCACTTTCGCGGCCAGCGCCTGCTGATACCGGCGCACACGCTCGCAAATAGCCGCATCGCTCACACCCAGGATGCGGGCGGCCAGCAGTGCCGCGTTGGCTGCACCCGCTCGGCCGATCGAGACAGTCGCGACGGGAACGCCGCTTGGCATCTGAACGGTCGACAGGAGCGAATCAAGACCTCCCAGATGCTCCGTGGCCATGGGCACGCCGATGACCGGGATCACGGTTTTCGCCGCCGTGACTCCTGCCAAGTGAGCGGCGCCGCCTGCGCCCGCAATGATGACTTTCAGGCCGCGCTGCTCGGCCGAGGACGCGTATTCAATCGCCCAGTCGGGCGTACGATGGGCGGACACGATACGCACCTCATGGGCAATCCCCAGCTCGGTGAGAATGCCAGCCGCGGCATCCATGATCGGCCGGTCAGATGCGCTGCCCATGATAATGCCCACGACCGGTCCGGTGGCCCGGTCCTGCTCGTCGCGGTCCCCGGGCGCCTGAGCACCCTGCGTGCGTTTGCGGGCCCGAATCCGCCCCGGTGCCTTCGCACGCGCGGCCTTCCCCTTGCGTGGAGTCATCCGCGCTCCTTGCGGGAGCCCACATGCCGCTTCACCGCGCGCTCCGCCGTCCGTCTGGCCTCGCGCTCCTCGATCGCCGTGCGTTTGTCGTAGAGTTTCTTGCCGCGTGCCAGCGCGAGCTCGACCTTGGCGACGCCCCGGCGGAAATACAATCGCAGGGGCACGAGCGTGTAGCCCTTCTGCTCGGCTTTGCCCGCGAGCCGGTGAATCTCACCGCGATGGAGCAGCAATTTCCTCGGGCGCAGCGGCTCGTGATTGTGGATGTTTCCGGCTTCATAGGGCGGGATATGCAGGTGGTGCAGCCAGACCTCACCCCGCTGGACGCGGGCATACGAGTCGCCCATCGTCACGCGTCCGCTGCGCAGCGACTTCACCTCGGTCCCGGTAAGCGCCAGGCCGGCCTCGAGGGCCTCCTCGATGTGATACTCGTGCCGGGCGCGTCGATTTGTGGCGATAAGCTTCTCAGACATGATCGGGTGCGCGCAGCAACGTCGCTTCGGCCTCGGCCAC
>JBOGSE010000424.1:0-1509 GCA_050694895.1 bacterium
TTGGTGCACATCCAGCGCGACATACTTGGTCGTCCGCTTCATGAGAGCCGCTCCTTGCTGGGGGCCACGGGTCTGGGTCGACTCCATGGTAGCAGCCAGGGGCACGCTCTCAACATGCGTTAGGCGGAGCCGGACAGATATCGGAGCATGCCAGACTCCCAGCGGGGACAAATAGCTCGCGATCGCATCGTTGCGGCAGCGCAGGCGCTCTTGCAGGGCAGTCTCGACGCCCTACGAGCTGCCGAGCAAATCGCTGGCGCTGCGGCCGAGCTGGATCCCTCCCACCAGGATCCCGACCTGACGGTCTTTGTCGCGATTCACTCGGAGACCGACCGGTACCTGGTGATTGACGGGGACCGCGGCTGGCATCCCCACCTACGCGAATCACGCGAGGCCGAATACGCCGCGGCTGAACACCGGTACCGGCCCGACGCGCTCGCGTCGGCACGTACGTTGCTAGCACGCTTCGCGAGCCGGCCCGCCTAACAAGCGCATGCAGCTGGCGGGCGCTCGTGAGCCGAGCGCCCGGCGGCACCGGAGCGCCGATGTGGGGTGGACCATAGAGTTCGTATCGGCGGGGCTTGCCGCCCGCAGCTGATGCGCGATCCGTTAGGCCGCAACACCTACCATTGTCTCGACACTGAGGATGCATGACAACTATCGGGGGCGCAGACGGCTGTCCCGCCGGCTGGATATGTGTGGAACGGGACACGGTCACCGGTGAGATCATCGCTGAGGTGCTTGCCACGACCGAGGGCTTACGTGATCGTGCCCGGCACCTGGCAGTCCTAACCGTCGATATACCGATCGGGCTTTCGGAAACAGGTCCTCGGCAATGCGATGTCGAAGCCCGCCGGCTGCTGACGTCCGTTCGGGGGAGCAGCGTGTTCCCGGCTCCGGTTCGGGCCGCCATTGATGCCGCAACCTACACTGAAGCATGCGAGCGCTCAGAAGCCGCGTGCGGAAAACGGCTGAGCAAGCAGGCGCACGCCATCATGTGGCGCATCCGCGAGGTCGATGAGATGCTCCGAACAGAGCCAGAACTACAAGGCCGGGTGCGCGAGGTCCACCCTGAGGTGTGCTTCTACGCCTGGGCTGCGCGCCCGATGCGACATGCGAAGCGAACGGTTGAAGGTCGGGCTGAGCGCCTGGCACTTGTGAACGAGCACTTTAGGGGCGCCTTCGACGAGCTTCGACCTTCCATTCCTCAGCGCTTGGCTGCTGACGATGATCCTGGACGCATTTGCAGCACTCTGGACAGCTGAGCGCATTCTTCGGGGGGAGGCCAGAACAGTCCCAAAGGTGCCCCCGGAGGATCGCTATGGGCTCCGCATGGAGATGGTCACTTAGGAGTTCGCGCGTCGCGGCCTAACCAGCGCATGCAGCCGACAGGCCGAAGTGGGCCGAAGCTCCGCTCGGGCGCGAGGCTCCGAGAGGCCGATCAGAGGAAGCCTTGATTTGTGCGGGCGCGAACATCATCGCCTGCAGCTGATGCGCGGGCCGTTAGGC
>JBOGSE010000425.1:0-7119 GCA_050694895.1 bacterium
CTGGCGGCCCTGTTCATCATCGGCATCGTGGTGGGCCGGTTGAGCGATATGCACCGGGAAGTGGACCGGCAGCTCGCCGACAGAGAGCGGGTCGAAGACGTCCTGCGCGAACGGGAGACGCGGCTGCAGCTCGCCGTCGAGGGCGCGCCTGCTATCCTCTGGTCGACCGACACCCAACTGCGATTTACCTCCTCACTGGGTGCCGGGCTTCGGGCTCAAGGACTGCAACCCAATCAGGTCGTCGGTTTATCGCTCCACGAGTACTTCCAAACCGACGACCCTGAGTTCTTGCCCATCGCCGCGCATCGGAAGGCGCTGCGGGGCGAGCCAGCAAGTTATCGGATGACGTGGAACGCCCGGACGTATGAGGCCCACGTCGAGCCAATCCGCGGAGAGGACGGATCGATAACTGGCATCGTCGGCGTGGCACTGGACATCAGCGAGCGCACGGCGGCCGAAGACAGCCTCATGCAGAATCAGGTCCGGCTTGGGCTGATCAATACCATTGCGACCGGCATCACGTCGGGGATGTCGGTGGAACGTATCATCACACGGACCCTTCAGGAGCTTCATGCGCAGTTCCCCTCCTTTCGCGCCGCCTACTCAACCATCGACGAACGAGGCCACTTGACCGTTGTGCATTCGATTGAGCCCGCTGGCATGCCAGCACTAAGCGGCGTGAACGTCGCTCTCTCGGCAGCGCCGCAGTACCTTGACGCACTGCAGCGGCGCGAGCCGGTCATCGCCAACAATGTCGCGCAGGATTCCCGCCTGGCGCCCCTGGTCGCTGTCATCGCGGCGGGCGGAACCCGGGCCATGCTTGACGTTCCCCTAAGGCATTCAGACCGGCTGGTGGGCGTGTTGTTCTTCGGTGCGCCGGAGCCATACGCGTGGAGCGAACACGAGATTGCCATCATGACAGAAGTTGCTGAATACCTGTCCGTCGCAATCCAAAACGCCGCGGCCGAGAAAGAGCGGAAACGGGCTGAGGAGGAAGCGAAGGCCCAGCGCGACTTCGCGCTGCACGTGATGAACGCGATGGGTCAGGGCCTGGTCGTCACGGATGCCGACTTTCGGTTTGAATACGTCAACCAGGAATTCGCTCGTCTGCTGGGGCGGACGCAGGAGAGCCTGATCGGCGAGACGGGGTACGACATCGTCGCCCCGGAGGATCATCACACCATTCTGTCCTCCCGTGAACGGCGGAGCCAGGGAGAAACGGTCTCCCAGGAGGTCCGGCTGCGCCACGTCGATGGCCACGATGTCCTTGTCCTCGCCACCGGGGCCCCGCGCCTGCGCAACGGGAAGGTCGTCGGCAGTGTCACGGTGACCACGGACCTCACGGAGCGCAAGCGCGCCGATGAGATGCGCCTCGCCAAGGAGGCGGCCGAAGAGGCCAACAGAGCCAAGGGCGAGTTCCTCTCACGCATGAGCCACGAGCTGCGCACGCCGCTCAACGCGATCCTGGGATTCGCGCAGCTCCTCGAGATGGATCAGCTCATGCCGGCGCAGCGCGAAAGCGTCGAGCACATTCTGCACGGCGGCCGGCACCTGCTCGAGTTGATCAACGAGGTGCTGGACATCTCCCGGATCGAGGAGGGGCGCCTCCGTATCTCACTCGAGCCGGTCTCCGTGAGAGAGGTTGTGGACGACAGCCTGAGGCTGATCGCGCCGCTGGCCACCGAGGGCGGGATCCACGTCGAGGGAAATCTGAACGAGGCGGAGGACCGACACGTCCAGGCCGATCGGCAGCGCCTGCGGCAGGTGCTCCTGAATCTGCTGGCCAACGCGGTCAAGTACAACCGCAAAGGCGGCACGGTCGAAGTCACCTATCAGGAAATCCTGGCGGGGCGGCTGCGGATCAAGGTGAGCGACACCGGCCCCGGTATTGCACACGACAGCGTCGAGCGCCTCTTTACCCCGTTTGAACGCCTGGGCGCCAACCAGGCCAGTGTCGAAGGCACCGGACTCGGACTGGCGCTCTCCAAGCGCCTGGCCGAGGCCATGGGCGGACGAATTGGCGTCGAGAGCACGATCGGCGAAGGCAGCACGTTCTGGGTGGAGTTTGCGCTGGTCGAGAGCCCAATGGAGCGGCTGAAACGCCTGGGTGGTGCACCCACCGCGGCGGACTTCGACGGGACGCTGAGGCCCCGTGTCGTCCTCTACGCCGAGGACAATCTGGCAAACCTCAAGCTCGTTCAATACCTGCTGGCCGACCGTCCGGAAGTGCGACTCCTTCCGGCGATGCACGGCAGGCTGGCGCTAAGTCTGGCACGCGACCACCGACCCCATCTGATTCTGCTCGACCTTGATCTCGCGGACATGCCGGGCGAGGACGTCCTCCGTGAGTTGAAGGCCCATCCCGAGACGCACCACATTCCGGTCGTCGTGATCAGCGCGAGCAACGCGCCCGAGGTGATGCGGCGCACGCTCGCCTGGGGCGCGATCGACTACCTGACGAAACCGCTGGAGATCCAGAAGCTCCTCGCCCTGCTCGACTCGCTCAACGAGCGCGCGGCGGCGTCATAGTCAGGGGGAGTTTCTCGAGCGGTCCTCGAATCACGCTGCACGATGCGCGTCTGCCTGCTCACCGCCGTGATGCTCGTCCTTGCCGCGTTGCCGGCCCACGCCGCCCCGATCTCAGAAGTCACCGTGGGCGACCTCGCGCGAAACCCGGGCAGCCATCACGGCGACGCCGTTAAAGTGAGCGGCACCATCGCGGGGTACCAGCCGCATGTCTCGGCCCGCGGCACACCCTACGCGAGTTTTCGCCTGCAGGCGGGCGGTGCGTCGGTCGAGGCCTTCGCCGGACGGCCCAAGGGCCTGCAGAACGGCCAGCGGGTGCGGGTCGCCGGCATATTCGTGAAAAGCAAGCGCGTTGGACGGCACACGTTCCGCAACGCGGTCGAGGCCATCCGGATCGAGGTCCTATCGAAGTAAGCGGAGGTTCCAGTCATGGCGTGGATGCGACGCGTCTTCTGCTGGCTTGTTGCATGCCTGGCAGTCATCAGTGCCTTCGCGGCCCTTCACGCTCCACCGGCGGGCGGCCAGGCCGCCTACTATGCCGGAAAAGCGATTGAGATCATCGTCCCCTTCGCTCCCGGCGGGGCCGCGGATGTCGGCGCACGGTTTGTGGCGCCGTTCATGGAGAAGCACATCGCCGGCAATCCGCGTGTGACGGTCCGGAACGTTCCCGGCGGTGGGTCGATGCTCGGCGCGAGCTCGTTCGCCGCGAACGCAAAGCCCGATGGCCTGACGTTGCTGTGTACCACGTCGTCTACAGTCTTCCCCTGGATGTTCGGGCATCCATCGGCTCAATACGACCTGAGCAAGATGCGGGTTGCCGCGACGCTCGCGTTCGGCCCCGTCGTGTACTCCGCACCACGCACCGGGGTCCGGAGGCCCGCCGACCTGCTCAAGCCGACCGAACGGCTGACGTACGGCGGCATCGCGGCTACCGGAAGCGATCTGCCGATCCTGATCGCTTTCGAGCTGCTGAAGCTCGACATCAAAGTCGTGCTGGGATTTGAGGGACGCGGTCCAATCCGCCTGGCCTTCGAGCGCGGCGAGACGAACTTTGACTTCCAGTTCACCCCGGTCTACCTGACGCAGGTCGTGCCTCTGGTCAATGAGCGAAAGGCCATCGCGATCATGACCGGTGGAGCGCCGAACGAACGCGGGGAGTTGATCCTGCGGGACCCCGTTGTGCCCCAGCTGCCCTCAGTGTTCGACGTGTACCGGGAACTGTACAACAGCCGGCCCGCCGGGCCCCGCTGGCGTGCCTACGAAGCCGCGGCGGCTTTGACATTCACCTACGGCCTGACCTGGTGGGCGCCGGAAGGAACGGCGCCCGACGCGCTGCGCGCGATCAGCGAGGCGGTCGACCGGATGAACGCCGACAGGGACTTCCAGCAGCGCGCGAAGTCCGTCACGGGTGGCTATCCGGTCGTGCGCGGCGATACGGCCGAGCGCGGCGTGCAGAAGGCGATGCGCCCCACGCTGGACGTCCGCAAGTACATCATGGACCTCCTCCGCGACAGGTACGGAGTCCGCCTCTAGGTGCTGCAAGCCGCCCTTGCGGCGCTGGCGGTCTTTGCGGATCCGCAGCGCCTCGGCCTGCTCATGGTCGGTGTGCTGGCTGGATTCGTCGTCGGCATGCTGCCCGGGCTAGGCGGGATCGTGGCGGTCTCGGTGCTGCTCCCGATCATCTTCCGGTTCGACGCATCGACGGGGCTTGCCATGCTGACGGGCGCGCTCGCGGTTGTCTACACCTCGGACACCATTACCGCGGTACTGGTTGGCACGCCAGGATCGCCGGCATCGGCGCCGACCGCGATTGAAGGCCACCCCCTGGCACGCCAGGGCCAAGCGGCCAGGGCGCTCTCGGCCGCCTTTCTGTCCTCCCTGGTGGGCGGGTTCCTCGGCATCCTCGGGCTGACGCTCTCGATTCCCATCGCCCGGCCTCTCGTCATGCTGCTGGGATCGCCAGAACTGTTCATGTTTACCGCGCTCGGGGTCACGTACGCCGGCAGCCTGCTGGGAGCATCGCGCGTCAAGGGGATGCTGGCCGGCCTCCTCGGTGTTCTCCTCGGCCTGATCGGCCCTGCACCGGCGGCCGCGGAGTTTCGCTACATCTTCGGCAAGCTCTATCTGATGGACGGCCTGTCACTGGTTCTGGTCGCGCTCGGCGTGTTTGGGATTGCCGAATGCGTCTCGCTGCTGGCCCGCGGGGGCGCTATCGCAGCCGACGTGGGCGTAGGCCGCGGCTGGCTACAGGGCGTACGGGATGTCATCGAGCACCGGTGGCTGCTCTTGCGCGGCACCCTCATTGGCATCTGGGCAGGCGTCCTTCCGGCGATTGGCGCCACCGCCGCGGCTTGGATGAGCTACGGACACGCGGTCGCCACGGCAGCGGACCGCCGCAGATTCGGGAAGGGCGACATCCGCGGAATTATCGCGCCGGAAAGCGCGAACAACGCGGCCGCGGCAGGCGACCTGATCCCAACGCTGCTCTTCAGCGTGCCGGGCGGGCCGGCCGCCGCGATTATCCTCGGCGCGCTCTACGCCTACGGTATCTTCCCGGGCCCACGCCTGGTCCAGGAGCACCTCGACATTGTCTACGTGATCGTGTGGAGCTACGCCCTGGCCAATATCATTGGCGCTTTGCTCTGCTTCGCGATCAGTCCCGTGCTCGCCCGTGTGACCTTTATCCGCTTCGCGCTGATCGCTCCACCGCTTCTCATTGCCATGGTCCTCGGAGCCTACCAGACCACTCGCCACATGGGCGATTTCGTTGCCCTCGTTCTTCTGGGGCTGCTGGGGTGGGCAATGAAGCGCAGCGGGTGGCCGCGTGCGCCGCTGTTGATCGGCTTCGTGCTCGCCAGACCGATGGAGCGGTACTTTTGGCTGACGGTCAAGCTGCACGACTGGCGCTGGCTCGCCTATCCGAGTGTGCTCGCGATCGGGGCGCTGCTCGTGGCGCCGCTCGTGTGGGACATCGTGCGCTGGCTGCGGAAGACCCGCCGGCCGGCCACCACGGCGACAGCGGCATCCGCGATCCAGGAACGTTC
This sequence comes from bacterium, assembly GCA_050694895.1. Classification (GTDB taxonomy): domain Bacteria; phylum Sysuimicrobiota; class Sysuimicrobiia; order Sysuimicrobiales; family Humicultoraceae; genus JBQTJP01. Next base: position 5,571 of record JBOGSE010000425.1, read on the forward strand.
GTGGCTCGGCGTCGCGATGAGCGCGGTGGCGCTGATGTGTTTCGCTACCGCGTTGTGGCTCGGATGGCGGTTCGAATACGATGCGCGATTGCTGCCGCTTGCGGCGGCCATCCCCGGCGTGGCACTGGGCGGCCTTCAGCTGCTGCGGGCGCTGCGGGGTGAGCGTCCGCCCGCCGGTGACGCGGGGATCGAGCTCGATGACGACGAGGGCGAAAGCACCGGTGCCGTGAGCGTGGAACTGAAACAGTTCCTGCTGATTGCCGGCTACGCGCTGCTTATCTGGCTGGCGGGATTCCTCATGGCCTCTCTGGTCTTTCTTCTGGTCTTTCTCACCCGCGTGGCGCGGATGCGCCCGACCGGGGCGGTGGTGTATACGGCGCTCGCGCTGGGGGCGTTCCACCTGCTCGGCGCGGCGCTCGATCTGCGCTGGCCGCCGGGTGTAATCTTCCGCTGACAGACGTGGCGGTCGAGTCTTACAAAGAGAGCGCGCCGTTCTGTGGCGCGTCCAGCGGATTCACCGCGCGGATAATCTGCCGGTCCTCCTGCTCCCACAGATTCACCGCCCGACCCGGCACGGGCTCCCGGTCCATGTTTGTCACGATTCTGATCGATGGGCGGGCCATGTCGTGATCACTGGGGCGGACGACCACCGCCAATTCCCCGGAGTCCAGCTCGACCACTGATCCGACGGGATAGAGGCCCATGACGCGCACAAACGCTCGCACCAGCGCCGGATCGAAGAGCGTTCCGGCGGCATCGAGAACCAGCTTCATGCCCTCGTGCGGGAGCATCGGGCGCCGGTACGGCCGCCGCGACGACGTCACGGCATCGAAGACCTCCGCCAGCTGCACGATGCGCGTCAGCAGATGCGGCGTGTCCTTGGCCACGATGCGGGGATAGCCGGAGAGATTGAAGTTCACATGGTGCTCGAACGCCACCACCCTGGCGAGCCTGGTGTGGCCCGAGAGACTGCGTAACAGGTGCGAGCCGTGGAGCGTGTGCCGTTTGACGATCTCGCGCTCCTCGACCGTTAACACCTCGGCCTTCGTGAGGATCTCCTGCGGAACGCGAACCTTCCCGATGTCGTGCAGCAGAGCCGCCAGGCCCAGCGTGGTGAGCAGCGAGCGATCGAGCTGCAGGTGCAATCCAATCATCAGGGACAGGATTGCCACCTTGACGCAATGATGGTAGGTGTCCTCATCGTAGTGCTTCAGGACGGCGACCCCCAGGAGCGCGGCTCGATCCTGGGCGAGCAGGTCGATGAACGACGCGACGACGGTGCCGGCCTTTCTCACGTCCAGAGGGAGGTCCCGCGATGCCCTGAAATACAGATCATCGACGACGCCCAGCGCCGCCCGGTACACATCCCGGGCCTCGACCCTGACCTCCGCCAGCTCCTCAGCCACGACGGGGTGGGCAGTTCCCACCACGATGTGGCGGACGCCCCTCTGCGCCAGCTGCGCCGCGACGCCTCCCTGACGCAGGACATCCTCGGCGCGGACGCTGAGCGCCTCGACCAGGTGCCCCAGCTCCCAGGGCTCCAGGCCCG
>JBOGSE010000426.1:0-10048 GCA_050694895.1 bacterium
GTGGATGGCCCCGCTGCAGGCGCTCGTCGAGAATACCCTGCCGCCGGCGTCGGGCGACCGCTTCATCGGTCTCATCGGGGATCATCCCTCCACGTACGCGCGCAGCCCGCGCATATGGCAGCCGGCGCTGGCGGCCCTGGGGATCGAGGCCGTGTATCTCTCGCTGGATGTGCGCGCGGAGCGCCTGTCGCAGGTCGTGCAGTTTCTCCGGCGCAGCGAGGCGTGCCTCGGCGCCAACGTGACGGTGCCGTACAAAGAGACCGTGGTGCCATTCCTCAATGAAATCGATCCCAGCGCCGGCGACCTCGGTGTTGTCAATACGATCGTCCGCGCTTCCAGCGGCCGGTTGATAGGTGCCAACACCGACGGCATCGGGCTCATCAACGCGCTGCTGCGGCCGGCCGACGGTCCGCCACTCGTCCAGACGCTGCGGGGCGCATCCGTCCTGTTGATTGGCGCGGGGGGCGCCGCCCGCGCAGCGGCCGTGGCCCTCGCGCCACTGCTGGAGTCCGGCGAACTGCTGGTGACTAACAGGAGGCTCACACCTGCCCGGGCCGTCGTCACCTCCGCGTCGACGCGCGGCTGCCGTGCCTCGGTGGTCCCAGACGCTCTCCTGGACCGGCATCTCCCCGGCGTGACCCTGGTGATCAACGCCACGACCCGCGGCCAGGCCGGCATCTTCAGAGAGAATTCGGCGGACGGTCGGGAGACGTGGACGTGCCTGGAGCCGTATTCCGCATTGGCCCCCGCGGCGCCGACCAGGCTGCCCGCCAAGTCCAGGGACGCCTTCTTTGCGAACTGGTCCGCGGAGTCGGCCACAGACATTTCGTCCAATCACGCGCGCTCGCGCGAACGGATCCGGATGCTTCCCGCGAACGCGGCTGTCTTCGACATGATCTATGCACCCGCGGAGACGGCGCTACTGCGGCACGCCCGGGAGGAAGGTCTACGCACTGCCAACGGGCGCGGCATGAACATCGCCCAGGCCGCCGCGGCATGCGTGGACCACATCTGCCACGCGTGGATTCTTCGCCAGGGTATTGATGCAGAAGCGGCCCGCGGCCGGGTGTTACAGGCGATGGCGCGGGCCTGGGAGGGCTGATGCGCGCGGTCCTGATGCACCGGCATGGGGGGCCCGAGGTCCTGGGCTACGAAGAGGCCCCACAGCCGGTGCCCGGACCTGCGGATGTCCTGGTGCGCGTGCGCGCGGCGTCGGTCAACCACATCGACCTCTGGGTTCGTGGCGGGTTGCCACGGCTGCGGCTGACGTTCCCACACATTCTCGGCGCCGATATCGCGGGGGTCGTCGCGGCGGTCGGTGAGAAGGTCACCAGGGCCGCGGTCGGCGACGAGGTCGTGCTCGCGCCCGGGGTCTCGTGCGGGCACTGCCCGGCGTGCGCCGAGGGCGACGACGTGCTGTGCCCGTCCTACAGCGTGCTCGGCGAACACATCCCCGGCGGCTATGCCGACTACGTTGTCGCCCCGGACGTCAACGTCGTGGGCAAGCCGGCGCGTCTCACGTTCGAGCAGGCCGCCGCGGCACCGCTGGTCTTCCTCACGGCCTGGAACATGCTCGTCACCCATGCCCGTATCAGATATGGGGACACGGTGCTGATTTGGGGTGCCGGGAGCGGCGTAGGCAGCGCGGGTGTCCAGATCGCGCGTCTCTTCGCCGCACGGATCATCGCGACGGCAGGGGCGGCGTGGAAGCTGGAGCGAGCCAAAGCCTTAGGCGCCGATGAGGTGATTAACCATGCTGAGCAGAACGTCTATGAGGAGGTCCGCCGGCTCACAAGCCGCCGTGGGGTGGATGTCGTGTTCGAGCACGTGGGGGCGGCTACCTGGGAGACCAGCCTCAAAGTGCTGGCGCGCGGCGGACGGCTCGTGACATGCGGAGCCACAACCGGTCCGGAGGCAACGACGGACATCCGCTATATCTTTGGCCGGCGGCTGAGCATCCACGGCACGTGGCTGGGGACCAAGCGCGAGTTCTACGACGTCATGCGTCTGGTCGACGCCGGGCGCCTGCAGCCCGTGGTGCACGCCGTGCTGCCGCTGGCACAGGCCGCCGACGCCCATCGCATGATGGAGCGGCGGGAGCAGTTTGGGAAGATCGTGCTCGTGCCCGCGGACTAGCGCGGAGGCAAGGGTGCTCGTTCGTCCTCTGCGCCGATCCACTCGGCGCCCTCGGCCCAGACTTCCTTCTTCCAGATCGGCACGGTCTGCTTGAGGGTGTCGATGGCAAACCGCCCGGCGTCAAACGCGTCGCGGCGGTGAGGCGCGGCAACCGCGATGGCCACGCTGATCTCGCCGATCGCCAGCGTGCCCAGCCGGTGGACGATCGCGATCCGCACGCCCCAACGTTCCGCGGCGCGTTCCGCGATGCGGGTCATCTCGGCACGGGCCAGCGTGTCGTATGCTTCGTACTCGAGGTGATGAACGTCGCGACCGCGGGAGGCCTCGCGCACGGTGCCGAGAAACAGCACGACGGCGCCAGCGCCGGGATCCCGCACGGCATCGAGGAGGACATTGACCCGGATCGGCTCGCGCACCAGCTCAAGGAGCACGCCCCCACTCACCGGGGCCAGCAGGGCGACATGGTCGCCGTCGGCCAGGAGATGGTCGCCGGGATGGACCGAGTCGTTCACCGCGACCGTCGTGGGCCTGGGCAGGCCGTTCAGCGATGGATGCTGGCGGGTAAGAATATCCCAGACCTGGCCCGCGGATGTGCCATCGGGTACGGTGATGGCGACTGACGGTGCGCCGAGGGCCTCACGGTGGGCGGCAAAGAGACGGACGGTGATGTTCATGGGATGGATGGTCGCGCACGGGCATCGTAGCACGGCGTGGGCGATGGCGGCAATCATGCTGCTCGTCACGCTCGCGGTCCCCAAGCCCGCGGCGGCGGCGCTGTTGAGCGAGGCCGATGAGATTCGCATCGGCCAGCAGGCGGCCCAAGAGCTGGAGTCGGAGTTCGGGGTGGTCGCCGACCCCGTCCAGAACGCCCGCCTGGCCGGGATCGGCCGGCGGGTCGCGGCGGTGTCCGATCGCCCGGGGCTGCCCTGGACGTTCAAGGTTCTGCGCAGCCGCGATGTCAACGCGATCTCGCTGCCGGGGGGCTTCATCTACGCGACCGAGGGCATGCTGCGCTTCGTGCAGTCAGATCATGAGCTGGCGTTCGTCATGGCCCACGAGGTCGGGCACGTCTCCGCGCGGCATCACGTGGCCATGATCGAGCGACACTACTTCTATGTGATCGTGGTCCGGGTGCTGTTCGGCGGCGATCCGACCTCGTCGCAGATCGCGGACATCGTCCGCTTCTTTCTGACGCGCGGCTTCTCGCGCGAGAACGAATTCGACGCCGACCGCCTCGCCGTCACATTCGCCCACCGGGCGCGGTTCGACGCGGCCGCGGGTCTGACGTTCATGCAGCGGCTGCGCGCGGCGGAGGGACGCGATCCCAACCAGTTCGAGACGCTCTTCCGCACGCATCCCGCGTTGAGTGACCGCATCGTGCGCGTGCGCGAGCATCTTCGGGGGTTGGGCTATCGGGTACGGAGAGGCGTGCTCGCACGGGTCGCCGGCCGGTAGCCGGTGCGCATCCTCGATCCCTACGCCGTCCCCGGCGTCTATCGGAAAGCACAACTGCACTGTCACACACGGCGCTCCGACGGCGCGCTTGAGCCCGCCGAGCTGGCCCGCCGGTATCGTGACGCCGGCTACGCCTTCATCTGTTTCACCGATCACGATCGCGTCACGCGCTGCGAGGAAGCGTCCACCGAGACATTCCTGGCGCTGCCGGGCGTCGAAGAGACGATCGTCCGGTGGATTCCGCCGCTGGGACCGCATCTCGGCCGCCTGCTCGTCGACGAGCCCCTGCGTCGCGGCTCGGCCTCCGACCGGATCGTCCGCACGCTGGCCGCCCGTGGCGTCCCCGTCCTGCATCATCCCTCATGGAACGGCAACCTGTGGACCGGTGCCTGGCCGCTCGCGGTGATGACCGCGCTGCCTGGACCATTTCTCGTCGAGATCTGGAATCCGCACTCCGCATCGGATGAAGACGTCCGCCGGTGGGCGCAGGCGATCCGTACCCACGGGCCCGGTGTCCCCATCGGTGGAACCGCGAGCGACGACTTCCACGACGCCGCGCAATTCAACCGTGCGTGGGTGATGGCCAAGACACAGGAGATTACCGCTGCCGCGCTCCGGGACGCGCTGCTGGGCGGCGCGTTCTACGCCAGCACCGGGGTCGAGGCCGAGTTCGGTGTGGATAGTGGCGCCGTGCAGGTACGGAGCGCTGCGGACGAGGCGCGGGTCATCGATGCCTCAGGCCGCAGCCGGGCGACGATCAGTGGTGGGTCGGGGCGCTACGCGCCATCGGGGGACGAAGGGTTCGTGCGCTTTGAGTGCCGGGCGGGCGCGCGGCAGGCCTGGAGTCAGGCCTTTTGGATCATCTCGACGAGCGCATCGGCAATGCGCTGAGCCCCACCCGCCGAGCCCATACGCGCGCGGCCCACGGCACCCCGGCGCTCGCGCTCCTCTGGACTCCGCAGCAGCCGCACCGCCGCCAGAACCGCTTCCTGCCAGCTCGACGTTGGAACGAGCGCGTCGCCCAGCAGACGGTGCTGGTCGCGGAGAAACGCCGGCCCGTACTGCGGACCCGGTCCCGGGAATGACACCACCGGGCGTCCCATGCCGGCGGCCTGCTCGTTGGCGGTGCCGGCAAGGCCGAGCACAATGGTCGCCCGTTCAACGGCGTCGGCAAATGCCGAGGTGAGATGGATCTGCGCAGGCCCGATCGTGATCATGTCCCCAACGCGCTTCATCGCGCTGTCGGACGCACTCAGCGCACGGGTGATGTCGTCATCTGCGACCGTGGGCGCGCGCGCGAGCAGAAACCGAACGTCGGTGCACTCATCGGCAATCGCGCGCGCGGCTCTGGCCAGCAGCGCGGCGTTCTCGGGCGCGTCGCCGCGGCTGCCCGGCAGCAGCGTGACGACCTGGACGTGGGGAGGGAAGGAAAAACGCTCACCGGCTGGGTGCACCAGATCCATCATGGCGTTGCCGACCGCGACCGCGGGCAGCCCCTGCGCGACCAGCGCCTGCGCGGTCTCGGGATCGCGTGCGAAGATCCGGCGCGCATGCCGCCTGAGGCTAATCCTGGCCAGGAGCCCGAACGGAGAGATGCGCACCGAGTCGGCGGTTGACACGAAGGCGACGCGCGGTGCGGCCAGCGCGGCCATCCACAGGCAGTAGGTATCGCCCACAGCGGTCACGAGATCAAACTGTCCGCGCTGACCCCGCAGCGTACGGCGTTGCGCCATCCACAGCCCCACCAGACCCGAGGTCAGATCGGCCCCAAGACCCCGCAGCCCTGCCCGCAGCGAGAAGCCGCCGCCCGGCAGCGCGCGCCGCGGATCCAGCAGCGGCATGTGCGATGGGTAGGCTCCGAGGCCGACGAGCGGATACGCTGTGACCTCGACGTCAGGGTCCGGCAGCGACCCGATGATGCGCGTGGCGATGAGGTCCTCGCCGACCCCGTTGCTCACCACAAGCATCCGAGGCAACTAGGGGCAGTCCTCCAGGCGCGCAAGACCCACGGGTGGAATCTAGCGGTTTCCTTTCTCCATTCGCAGCCGATCCAGTGACTGGAGATAGTGGCGGTTCAGAATCCCGCGCGTGATGAAAAATGCCAGCGAATGGAGGTTGCGCGCGTGCAGCCATCGGGCGAGGCTCAATGTCTGGCGGGCCGAAAGCAGCCCGGCGCCGCCCCAGACAAAATGCCCCGCCCGCTGCAGCGCCGTATCCTGGATCAGCATCCGCGCCTCACGGCTGGGATGCTTGCGCAGCAGGTACAGCGCCGTGCGGGCCCGGTCCTCTTCTTTGGCCAGCCAGTCGCCGAACGAATCGGTCGTGGGGTGAGGCTGCACGTGAAAGGCGACCGCAGCCGAGGAGTACGCGCGGGGCAGCCCGCGCGCCTTCAGCCGCAGCCCCAACTCGAAATCCTCCCACCCGTAGGCGGGGAAGCCTTCGTCGAACAGCCCGGCGTCGATCAGGGCCTGCCGCATGACCGACGCGTTCGCCGTGTCGATATAGGCCGGAGACATGCCGATGATCGGCGGCCGCGCCGGAATCTCGGGCTCGGTGATCAGCACCACCGGCCCGCGGCCGACGACCGGACGGGCGGCGGATCGGTGGATCTCCATGTGCTGCTGCAGGAAGTCAGATCGTACCAGGACATCGCTGTCGACGAACACGATCAGCGGTGCCAGAGCGGCTCGAATGCCGGCGTTGCGGGCGGCGCTGCGCCCGCGGTTGCGGTCGAACCGGACGCTCCGCACACGCGCCGGCCCCGCGCCGGCCGCGGCGACGACTTCAGGAGTCTCGTCGGTGGACCCATCGTCGACGACGACGACCTCGAAGGCGGTGGGTGGGAGCGCCTGGCGGGCGAGATGAGCGAGCGCGTGCCTCAGGATAGACGCATCGTTGTACGTCGGGAGCACGACACTGACCTCGGGGCGGGGGCGCGGCGTGGTCATCCTGCCTTCGAGGCCGACAGCGGCGACGCCGCCCGTTCGGCCGGAACAGGATCGAGCACCTGGAGGCGTAACAGGCGCGCATACGTGCCCTCACGCGCCAGCAGCTCGTCGTGCCGGCCTTCTTCCACAACCGTGCCCTGATCGAGGACGATGATGCGATCCGCTCCCCGCACGGTCGACAGCCGATGGGCGATGATGAACGTCGTACGGCCACGCGCGACGCGATCGATCGCGTCCTGGATCAACGCTTCCGACTCGCTGTCCAGCGCCGAGGTCGCCTCGTCCAGGATCAGGAGCCTGGGGTTATTGAGCAGGGCGCGGGCAATCGCGAGCCGCTGCCGCTGGCCGCCGGAGAGCTGCATGCCGTCATCGCCCAGGATCGTCTCGTACCCCTGGCTCAGTGCGATGATGAAGTCGTCGGCGTTCGCGGCTTTGGCCGCGGCAATGACCTCGTCCAGCGAGGCGTCCGGCCGTGCGTAGGCGATGTTGTCCCGCACGCTTCCGCGAAACAGGATCGTCTCCTGCGGCACCAGGCCGATCTGCCGCCGCAACGTCCTGGTGGTCACCCGCCGCAGGTCCCAGCCGTCGATCTCCACGCGGCCGGTGGCCGGCTCGTAGAACCCGGCGATCAGGTTCACCAGCGTCGTCTTGCCGGCGCCCGACAGCCCCACCAGGGCCACGCGCTCGCCGGGTGCCACCTCGAGGGTGAGGTCGCGCAGGGCCCACTGGTCAGGCTCGTAGGCAAACGACACGTTCTCAAACCGGACACGCCCCGCGATGGGCGGCATCGGCACGGCGCCGGGCCGGTGGACCTGGGTGGGCTCATCGAGCAGCGCGCGGATCCGGCCGAACGCGGCCAGCGCCTGCCGCAGACCCGCATAGTGGCGCACCAGGTTTTGTGAGGGCTGGACCGCCAGCGCGATGTAAGTCAGGAAGGCTACGAGCGATCCGGCGGTCAGGCTGCCGGCGGTCACCCGCTGACCGCCAAACCACAGCACGAGGAGGATTCCACAGGCCGTGAGGAAGTCGCCGATGGCCACCTGAATGGCCACCATGCGGCCAATCTTGATGTTCGCCCCGAAGGTCTGCTCGTTCTCCGTACGGAAGCGGCCGATCTCGCGGTCCTCCCGCGTGAACGCGCGGATGATCCTGGCGCCGGCAAACGCCTCGCGGATGAGTCCCGCCAGCCCCGCGACATGCGCCTGCGCCCTCGCGGTGGTGCCCTCGATCTCCCGGCCGTACGCGCGTGCCACGCCAAAGACGATCGGAATGACGAGTCCGATGATCAGCGCCAGCTGCCAGTCGAGCCACAGCAGCATGCCGACAATCCCGATCACCGTCAGCGCCGCGGAGATCATGTCCACCAGTCCGGTCATGAACTCGGTCTGAATCACCTGGGTGTCCTGCAGGCTGCGGGAGATCGCGTCGCCGCTCTGCCAGGCCGCGACCCGATCGAGTGACCAACGCTGTATGCGCGCGAAGAGGTCCTGCCGGATGTCGGCGATCGTGCGATGGCTCAGGAAATACGTCAGGTAGACCTGGGCGAACATCGCGATGCTGTGCATTGCAAACAACAGGAGCATCACCCCGGCCGCCCGGTTGAGGACGCTGAAGTCACGCGTGGCGATGAGACGATCGATCAGGCGGCCCGCGTAGATCGGCACGACCAGGTTGACCGCGGTGACCACGAGCATAGACGCCAGGGCGCCTGCCAGGGTCAGGCGGTACGGGAGGACGTATTCGGCGAGCCGGCGGGTATCGTTCATTGTCCCGCCCACGCGGCGTCCATCGCCGCGATGATGCGGCGTGAGGCGCCGGTATCGTTTGGAATCGTCGACAGGTCCTCGGTCAGCCTGCGCCGGGCCTCCCGATCGTTGAGCAGCTGAGCGCTTTCGGTGGCGACCTGCTCGGGCGTCACGGGTCCGACAAGTTCGGGCATGATCCGGCGCCGGGCGCGCATGTTGGGTAGCGCGACGTACGGGATCCGCCGGATGGCCTCGCGGATATACAGCCGTTTCAGAGCGGGCCCGAGCACCGGTGCCCTGGTGATCCATTCGACGACACCCTCGGTCGGAATGGGCAGCGTCCGGTTGGTGGGCAGGACGACGATGCTCGGAATGCGCATGAGGGCAAGCTCGAGTGTGTTCGACCCAGGAATCGTCAGCACGAGGTCCGACCCCAGGATCCCGGAGATGCCTCCGTCTTCGACATCAATCTGCTCGGCACGCAGAGTGCTCTGGTGACGGGCGATCATGGCCGTTCGCACGCCCGGCGAGACATACGGCGAGACCGCCACCGAGAGGTGGGCATCCGGCACTCGCGCGCGGAGCGCCGCGGCGGTCTGGACCCAGAACGGGAAGCACGCGGAAAAGACCGTATCGCGACTCCCCGCCAGGAACGTGACCGTCGGACCCGAACGATCACCGTTGCGCGACGCACGGATCCCGTTGGTGCGTTCGGCCTTGGCCAGGTGTTCAAGCAGCGCATCGTGGCGCGGATCGCCGGTGACGAGAATCTTGTCTTGGGGCACGCCCCGGCGCACGAGTTCATCGGACACGTCGCGCGTGGGCACAAAGATGCGCTCGTAGGACTGATGCGTGCGGGCGATGTGCGGCCGCTCGACGAACGCGAACGCGCGCGCGCCCCAGCGCCGTGCCAGGCGGCGTGAGTACCAGAAGTCCCCGCCGACATGCAGCACCACCGCCGGCGCCGGCGGCGTCCACCCGGGCAGGCCGATCCCTAGACGCAGGGTGGCCTTCGGTCCCACGATGTGATGGAACAGGCCGGCAGACGCCGCCGCCGACTCTTCACGCCCGCTGGCGAATTGACACGGTGGCAGACAGAGGTCGACCTCGATCGGCCGGTTGGCCTCAGAGGCCCAGCGATACGCCTCGGCGGCGATGGGCAGGGCCCAGCCGGCCACTTCACCTGGCCCGTTGCCAACGATGATGAGCGCGGACCGCAGCGCGGCGGGAGCCATCGTATTCAAGACACCCCATTATAATCTCCTCCACCGTGGGGCGCAATTTTCATCCTGCCGGCAAGGGAAGCCGCAAGATCGGCAGAAGTAGGAACCTCAGTCTTCGCATCGGGGTGTTGCGTGCGTTGGAGCGTCATCGTTGCCCTCGCGTCTGTCGTCGTCTTCGCTCATACCGCCAGTGCACAGCAACCCCCGGTCATCATTGAAGCCGATGTCATTACCTACGATGCCGTCCAGCAAGTCTCTACGGCGGAGGGCAACGTCCGCGCCACCTTCGGCCGGTTCCGGCTTTTCGCGGACGCGGCGCGCGCCGACCTGCGCACCGGCGTCGTGACGGCAACCGGCCGCGTCCGGCTCCTCGATGCCGACGGAAGAGAACTTCGCGGGCAGACGATCACCTATAACACGCGCACCGAGGAGGGTTTTCTCGAGCCGGTCGAAGGCCGCTTCGAGCGACGCGTGTACATCCGCGGCAGCCGTGTGGATGTGTCCCGGCGCCTCTACGTCATGCACGACGCGACCGCCACGA
>JBOGSE010000427.1:0-1806 GCA_050694895.1 bacterium
CGAAGGCCTTTGCGACGGCGCCCGCCGCCGCGGCCAGATACGTCCTTCCCCGTTCGGCATCGGCGCGATCCGGGCTGTCGGTGAAGCCGTTGATGCTCTGCCAGAATCCATGCACCTCTCCGCGGTAAGGCCGCATGAGGGCACGCGGGTCGGTCCCACCGGTCACCTCACGATGCGGAAGCGGCGAGTGAACAAGGTCCGGGTGCAGGGCCAGCATGTGCGAGGTTTCGTAGACGCCGGCGTGACCGGGGAACCGGCCGAAGGCGTGCGCCTGCACCTGGATCAGGGCGTCCCATGCGACGGTCCAGTAGGAGGCGGCGGCCACATTCGCCGGGTGGTGAAGCGCCAGGTCGCGTGCGACGAGCTGGACCAATTCGTGATTCCCGCCGTGGCCGTTCAGGATGAAGATGCGGCGAAACCCACCGGTGATGAGCGACTCGGCGAGATCGTAGATCGCGCGAAAGTAGGTCTCGGTATCCAGCGACATCGTGCCGCCGAACGGCAGGTGATGGTGTGATGAGCCAAAGGGCATCGTCGGCGTGACCAGCACGGGGATCTGCGTGGCCGCCTCGGCGGCGGCCGCGCGCGCGATGTGCTCGACCGTAAAGAAATCGGTCCCGACCGGGAGATGCGGCCCGTGCTGCTCTGTTGCTCCCACTGGAAAGATCGCAAGCGCCTCGGGCGCCGCCGCCCGCGCCTCCTCGCGCGTCAGCTCCTGAAGCAACAACCGCGTACCCATCGGCAAGCCTCCCCCAGCAACCCGTGCATCGAGTGACACACCCGCCGCACAGTTTCGGTGGACAGGAACGCATCGCCTTGTCAATGAACCTCTAGGTACCGAGATGGGATCGTGATCATCGACGTCCATACCCATACGCCGACGCACAGAACTGCGGTGCCGCCCGGCGAGGAAGTCACGAACACGATGTGGCGGCCCGACCGGCCCGTCCGCTCGACCTGCACCTGGGCGGATTTTCTCGACGCCATGGCGCCGGTGGATCGCGTGGTCGTCTTTCTCATCGCCCCCGGTCCGAACCAGACACCGTTCGCCGCGACGGGTCTGGCATCCGACCCCACGGCCAACGTCAACGATCTCACCGCGGAGTTTGTGCGGAGCCGGCCCGACAAATTGATTGGGTTTCTCTCCGTGCATCCACTCGCCCCCGGCGCCCTGGACGAGATCGAACGCGGCGTGCATGATCTTGGGCTGCGCGGCATCAAGCTCGGGCCCAACTACCAGAACTTCGATCCCCTGTCCCCGGAGGCACGCGCGGTCTATGCCCGCGCCCAGGCACTCGGGCTGCCGATGCTCTTCCACCAGGGCACGTCGCCGATCCGGGATGCGCCGATCCGCTACGCCCATCCGCTCCTGATGGATGAGATTGCCACCGCATACCCCGAGGTGCGCATCGTGATGGCGCACATGGGACATCCATGGCAGGCGGACACCATCACGGTCATTCGCAAACATCCGCACGTCTACGCCGACGTCTCGGCGTTGTTCTACCGTCCCTGGTCGTACTATCACGCGATGCGCCTGGCCACCGAATGGAACGTGCTGCACAAACTCCTGCTCGGTTCCGACTTCCCAATCACGACCCCGGGGGAGACCATCGACCATCTCCGTAAGGTCAATCAGCTCGTGGGGGTCAGCGGCCTGCCTCAGGTGCCCCAGGACGCGCTCGAGGCGATCATCCATCGCGACAGCCTTTCGCTGCTCGGCATCACACACTGAGTGACGCCTCTGAAGCACGGGATGCGTATCCAGACGGTCCGGGCGGCTACCCTGCGGATCCCCCTGGAGAC
>JBOGSE010000428.1:0-1836 GCA_050694895.1 bacterium
ACTTGTCGCGGAGAGCAGACGAAATCCACGGTCTTCTCAAGCAGCACCCCGAGGTCACCCGCTGGGACGGCGCCCTCGGGAAACATGCGCGCGAGGATCTCGCGCACGCCGCCGTGATCGTAAGCGATCACCGGGACACCGAGGCTCAGCGCCTCGAGCGTGGTCCGGCCGAAGGCCTCCGGGGCCTTTGAGAGACAAAATACCAGATTCGATACGGCCATGATCTCACGCAGATCGGACCGCTGCCCCAGAAACGTAATATGGCCTTCGAGCTTGCGCCTGGCCACCCGCGCGCGGAGCTCATCGAGAAGATAGGCGCGTTGCGCGCCTCCGGCGATGAGACCGTGCGCTGGCACGCCGCGAACTTTGAGGCCGGCAATAAGCTCTATGAAATCCTGGTGGCCTTTGCGGCGCGAAATTCTTGCCGGGAGCGTCAGCACCATCCAGCCGCTCAGCATCGGCATCTCGCGTTCCCAGATCACCCGCCAGTCCGCGGGCGGCACGTAGGCGTAGGAATACACCCCCGGATCCACCCCGCGGTAGATTACCCGCACGCGGGCGGGATCAATACCTGGGTAATTTTTCAGCAGGCAATCCCGTACCGTGGCCGAGATGGCGATGATCGACTCCCCGCGGGTCATGATCGAGCTATAGCGATTGACGGAGTATAAACCATGGACGGTCGTCACAAAGCGGGGCTGCGAGGACGTCCAGAGACTCCGCCACGCCGCGTAGGCGATCCAGGCCGGTAAGCGCGAGCGGGCATGGAGGATATCTACCTGGCGGCTGCGCAAGAGACGCCTCAGCGGCAGCACATGACGAAGCGCTAGAGGCGATTTGAGGCCGATATCCCAGTCCAGGTAGTCCGCGCCCGCCTGCTCAAGCTTCGACACCATGCGTCCTCGGGCGGCGATGACGATCGCGCGATGACCACGCCGCACGAGCTCTTGGGCCACCTCGATCGTGCCCTGTTCCACGCCGCCTCCCTCCAAGGCGGGAAGCACTTGGACTACCGTCAGCGGCACGCCTTCACCCGATCCTCACGGCGCGGCGATCGCCGGGCGGGGAGTGGGGCCGAGCCCCCAGCGCTCGACGATCATTTGAGCGCAACGCGCCGCCTCGGCCAGCGGTGGGGTTGGCGCGCGCAACGGCGCGCCGCGGGCCCATGCTTCATAGGCGGTAATCAAACCCGCGCCCGACAAGGCGTCGATTCCGGCGGTGATGCGATTCGAACCTCGGCACGGGAGACGCAGCAATCCGACCGCGGCGCCGGAGCTCAAGGCCTCATAGACCATCGAGACGCTATCCTCGGTAACCCATACGGCTTGGGCCGCGGCCAAGCCCTCGGTGAGCCATCCTCGATCCGTGTCCGTATGCGGCACGAAACAAACCTGGCCCGCGCCGAGACCAGCGAGCGCCCGCGAGGTGGTCGTCGGGGTGCGGCGCGAGTCGGTCAGTTGCCACCGCAGATATGGACAGGCAGCCAGGACCGCGTGCACTTGCGCCAAAACGGCCTCCTCGTCCCAACGGTAATGGGCCGACGTCCCGCCGATCAAGAATAAACCCTGGTCCTGCCGCGGCCGCGCGGAGTTTTGAATCTCATTGAGCACGCCTTGGGTGGAGATCACGTTGGGTCTGTCATAGACCCCGTCGTGTTCCGGAATGATGCAAAGGTCAAAGCAGGCGAGCGGCAGGCTCGGGCGCATCAACACCACCACACGCCCGCCGCGGGCGCGGCGCGCGGCAAGCAGGGAGAGATGGGTGGCATGCCCAGCGCCGACGATGAGATGCGGATCGGGCAACGTCTGCCCCGATGGAAAACGGCTGAAGAGCAAA
>JBOGSE010000429.1:0-12650 GCA_050694895.1 bacterium
CCCACGACCGATGGCGTCAGCCGGCTGCCCTCGGTGTTAGCAATCACCTGCGGCTCGCCGCCGATGACGACGGCGATCACCGAGTTTGTCGTGCCGAGATCGATCCCTACGACCTTGCCCATGTCTACTGCTCCCTTCTCTCAATTAGGGCGCCTTCCCTTAGGCGATAGAGCACCCCTCCGCCGTCAACCTCGACCTTGACGTGGTTCGAGTACGCGTTCGATCAGCCACTCTACGATATCGCCATGCTGTTTTTCCCCGGCTTCCTCGTAACCCACTCGCTCGTACACTTCCAGGATCAGGCGCACCCCGGCCAGGTTGAGCCGGTGGGCCTCGATGAGCTGCCGGATGATCCTCACGCGCTCGATGTCGAAGTCGGAATAGAGCCGGATGCGGTTGCGCCGCACCGGGCTCAAGAGGCCCTTCTCTTCATAGATGCGCAGGGTGCGTGGGTGGAGGCCCGTGATCTCGGCCGCGATGCTGATCACATAGACGGGCCGGGCTCTCGTGCCCTGCCGTATCCTGCCGCTCTCCCTGGCAGCATTTACCGATCGCATGTCATTAACCTTAACAATAGTATTGTTAGGGTTTCTGCGCTTGTCAACCCCCCTGGCGTCGACGTGTGAGGTGGTCGGTGGGGCTAGCGGACGAAGCCCTTGCGGATGGCGTACGCGACGGCCTGCGAGCGATCGCGCACGTTGATCTTGCGGTAGATGGTGCGGAGATGGCTCTTGACGGTACTTTCAGAGACGAAAAGCTTCGCGGCGAGCTCGCGGCTGCTCGCGCCGTTGGCGATGCCGACGAGGATCTCGACCTCGCGCGCGGTCAGCCCGTCGCTGTGAATCGGCGCGGCACCCGGGATGCGGGCGCGCGACATGAGCGAAATGCGCTCGAGCAGCTTGCGCGTGATCCCCGGGTGTACGGTGGACATCCCCGACCGCACCGCGCGGATAGCCCGCACGAGATTCGCGGGCGTGATGTCCTTCAGCACGTACCCGCTGGCTCCAGCCTGAATAGCCTGGAAGACGCTCTCGTCGTCCTCGTAGGCCGACAGGACTAAGACCTCGATCTCACCGTTGCCAGCCTTGATCTGACGGGTGGCCTCGATGCCGTCCACCTTGGGCAGCTTGATGTCCATGAGCACGAGGTCGGGGTGCAGCTCGCCGACCATCTTCACGGCCTCTTCGCCGTCGGTGGCCTCGCCGATGATGCGGATGTCGGACTCCTGGTCCAGCAGGGCCTTCAGCCCCGAGCGGACCAGGCACTGATCCTCGACCAGGAGCACATTGATCACGGCATTCCTCCGGCGAACGCCAGACACGCTACGATCGGTCCCCGCCGACGTGGGTCGGATACGCGATGAAGAGGGGGCAGATGGGGGGCTCTGCTCCGCATTATACAGCACATTACCCGACTCGTTCACGACCATTCGACTCCTGCCCGGATCACCATGGTCACCTGGCAGCCGGCCAGCGCGCTGGGGGCCTACGACCCCCGGGGGCGGCGCCAGCCCGCTAATGGCAGGCTGATGAGCACCCGCGTCCCCCGGCCGGACTGCGACCGCAGGGTGAGGGTGCCCCCAAGCGCTGTCACGCGCTCCTGCATGCTGACCAGACCGAACGACAGTCTGTGCGAGTCCGTCCGCAGGGCCTGCGCCACGTCGAACCCGACGCCGTCGTCGCGCACGGCCACCTCGAACATATCGTCTCGGACACGGCCCTGCACCTCGACGTGCTTCGCCGACGAATGGCGGTACACGTTGGCCAGGGCCTCGTTGATCACTTGAAAGACCTCATCGGCGGCCGAATCCTTCAGGGCGCCGTCGGGGCCGCGCCACCGCAGCGACCATGACAGGCCGCGGGTCCGCTCGAGCCGGGCCAGCGCCTCCCGGACGCGCTCCTCGATCGTCGCCTGCGGATGGGCCACTCTCAAATTCCGGATCAGCGCCCGGGTCTGCTTGATCGACTGCTCCAGTTCGATCTCCAGCCCCTGGAGCGCCTCGCTCGACTTCTGGTCGGCCGTGGTGCGCACCAGCCGCAGGTGGAGCATGATCCCCGACAGCAGCTGGAGCGGGCCGTCGTGCAGCTCGCGGGCGACGCGATCATGCACATCGGTCGTCGTCACGGCCTCGGTGTGCCGGCGCAGCCGCTCGGTCTCGATGCGGTCGGCGGCGGCCTGCACGAGCAGCATCGGCGCCGCGCATCGTTCTGGTGAAACCTGGGACCGCGTTGAGAACACTCCGAGCGTGCCGATGGCGCCCGCGCATGTGAACACCGGCAGGATGAGGCCCCCCCGCACTGCCGGACGCCGGGGCCGGTCGCGGGCGGTCAGCGCCACCGGTCGCCGCCGTCGGATAACGTCGGCGTGCCACCGGTCCAGCAGCCGCCCCGACGGCCAGGGAGCGCCGTCGGGATGGCGGACCTCGAGATGCTCGAGCGGCCCGTCGGGAAGACGCAGGACGATCAGATCCGCACCAGCGATCTTCGCCGCGTCCCGAAGCGCCGCCCGCAGCGACGCGTTTGGTTCCTCGTCCGGCGATGCGCGCACAACGCGCGCGAGCGCCGCGAACAGTTCATCCAACACCAACGACAGCCTCCGGAGCCACCAAGGGGCCGAACAGAAAGGCGTCCTGCACCGTCACATTATGAATTATGTGCAAGAGGGGTCACTCCTAGACCCCACTTCTTGGGCGCGGCCGCGATATTCGAGGCGATTCGTACGTTTCCTTCCGATCGGGTAATCGCTCGCCGGCCTTGCTCGGAATGTTCCGAAATCACAAACGGCAGGGGGGCGCTCTCAAGAACTCGAAGATCAGAAGATCAACAGGGGGATTCCAGATGCGCACAGTCATGCTCGTCTGCCTTGGCCTTACCGGCCTGCTGCTGGCGACCGTCCTGTCTCCGCTCGCCGCGGGGCTGGCGCCGCTTCTTGCGCCCACCATCGTCTACGTGCCCGAGGAGTTCCACACCGGCGGGGCCTACACCGCGATTCAGACCGCCGGAGATGGGCGCGTGTACCTGGGCACCACGGTCTACGATGGGTACGCGCACCTGCTGGCGTTCGCGCCGGAATCGGGCCGCTTCGAGAGCCTGGCCGAGATGTCGGCGGCCACCCGCGAACGTACGCCCGGGCCGTACGCGCAGGCGAAGATCCACACCAAACCCGCCATCGCGCCCGACGGCCGGGTGTACTTCGGGACAAAGTCCGGCAAACCCGCCGCCGATGCGCGATGGCAGCAGAACTATCCCGGCGGTCACCTGCTCGTCTACGATCCCCGCTCGGGTACCACTACCGATCTCGGGATCATCAAACCCAGGGTGAGTATCATCGCCGTCGGCGTCGATCCCTCTCGGGGGCTCGTCTACGCGCTGACCGATCCGGACAGCCACCTGGTCGTCTACGACCCCCGCACGCGGGCGTTTGCCGATCGAGGGCAGTTCGGACCAACAACCAACCAGCCCTCGCGCTACCTGGTCGTGCTCGCCAATGGTGACGCGTTCCATCGATACGGGCCGACGACGATGGCGCGGTATGTCGCGGCCACCGGTGTCATCGAGCGGCTGCCGCTCACCGTGACCGGCTCAGGGAGTTACGAAGAGCCGTACGCCCTGGTGCCCACCGCAGACGGCCGCCGGTTCATCGGGGTCGGCGACCGTACGGGGCAGGTCTATCTGTTCGACCCGCGCGCGCGAGAGATTGGGGTGCGTATCCTGGGGGCGGCAAGCCCTGAAGGCTCCGGATCGGAGGGAAGCCACTACACGATCACGGGGGCGCCGAACGGAGCGGCGTATTACACCGGGGAGTACTCACGGCACGGGACCTCTGACCTCTACATCCTCCGTGTGCATCCCGACCAGGGTGCTCCCACGGTGGTCGGCCGGGTGCCCCCGCTCGCTCCGCCGCCGACGGGATATTCCCGCACAGTCGCGGGCGTCCTGATCATCCAGGGGTCCACGGTCACGCCCAACGGCACGCTGATTGTGATGACAGCGTACCCGCTTCGCCTGCTGCTGTTTCGGGGCATTGCCGCGCGGTGAGTCGCTGCGCGCTACTCGTCCTAATCTGCATTCTGACCGCCGGCCCGGCGGCAGGAGCCCCCGCGCCCGGCAAACGAATCGCTTTTCTCATCGATAGCTGGCACCCCATCTCACACGCCGACGTCATCGGGACCCGGCTGCTCGAAGGCTACCGGATGGGCGATCGCGTGTTCCCCTCGCCTGTCACAGTTACCTCGGTCTACCAGAGCGCCCCAAGGGACAATCACATGGCCAGGGCGCTGGCGGCCAAATACGGCATCCGATTCGTTTCC
Organism: bacterium; assembly: GCA_050694895.1. Lineage (GTDB taxonomy): Bacteria > Sysuimicrobiota > Sysuimicrobiia > Sysuimicrobiales > Humicultoraceae > JBQTJP01. The sequence goes on from JBOGSE010000429.1 coordinate 4,310, forward strand.
TCGGTGGCCGAGGCGCTGCTCGACGATCCCAGGGCCGCGCAACCAAGGCTGGCCGTCGACGGGGTCGTAATCGCATTCCGCACACCGCTACCGTACCGGGGGGGAGAGCCGGAATCACCCGGCCAGTTCCGCCTCTTCCGTGACACGATGGCGGCCTTCGACCGGACCGGCAGCCGCGTCCCGGTGTTCGTGGATAAGAACCTGGCCTCAAACTGGCCGGACAGCCAGCTCATCATCGCAGAGGCCGCGCGGCGCGGCGTCCCGTTGATGGCCGGGTCGGTCGTCCCCTGGGTGCCGCTTGAGCCGGCGCTGCCCTCGGGCAGGCGTCCGGTCGTGGCAGTGGCCGTCGCGGCGGCACCGTACGATCTCTATGCGATTCACGTCGCGGAGCTGCTGCAGGCGTTTCTGGAGACGCGCGGAGTACGGGAAACCGGCGTGGCCTCGGTGCGGGAGGTCGGACGGGGCTACTGGACGCTCCCCGAGCGGGATCAATGGGGAGCGGAGATCTTAGACGGGCTGCTGGCGCGCGCGCGGACGCGGAATCACGGGTTCCGTGTCCCGGGTGACGTCGGCGAGCATCTCTTCGTCGTGCTGGTGCAGTACGTTGACGGCACGCGCGGCGTGCTCGTGCTGGCGTCCGGCGCCTTCGACGACGCGGAGTTCCTGCTCGGCGCGCGCTACGAGGGCCAGGCCACGCCGTTCCTGGGCGGCCTCGTGCTTGGCGGAGCACCCTACGACCACTTCGGGTACCTCGCGCACGCCCTCGTGCAGTTTTTCACCACGGGCCGGCCGGTGGCGGCAGCGGAACGCACCTTGCTCTCGACCGGGATCAGCCTGTTCGGCCTGCGATCACGCGAGACCGGGGGCCAGGTGATGTCGCCCCCGTCGCTGGCCGTGGCCTATCCTGTCTCACGCACTCCGGGCCGGTAGACCGCGCACAGGAGTCCGAACGCCTGGGGACAGAGGCATTGCCTATCCTATTGGTGATGCGATACACTGCGACTCTTGGTGCGCTCCTTCTGGCCTACACTCTGATAGGCCTTTCTCTTTATGACAGCTGGGGCAGCCCGGTCCGGGCTGGAGAAGCAGTGACGGTCACGGTCACTCCAGGCATCCAGTACCAGGCGATGGAGGGCTTTGGCACGGCCCAGCGCATTTTTGACGACCCGCACGTATGCGAGAAGGGTGTCCCTCGCTGCAATGTGCCGCAGGGGGTGCGAGAACAGATCATGCGACAACTCTACACTGATCTCGGCCTCACCGTCGTCCGGAGCGCGGCGCCTGATTTCATCGAGCCAGAGAACGACAACAATGACCCCAACGTCTTCGACTGGTCAAAGTTCAGGTTCGAGGGAAAACGCAACGATGGGCACGTCGACTACGCGAAGCTTGCCATGCGCTACGGGCTCACGACACCAATGCTCACCGGCGGACCAGGTGACGGGCCGCCCTCCTGGCTGAAACCACGAGACCCAAACGGCCCGGCCGAGTACGCCGAGCACCTCCTCGCTGCCGTGATGCGCTGGCGCGACCTGGGTCTGGCGCCACCATGGATCTCGATCATGAATGAACCGTCCCAGAAGAGCGAGCCGTTCTCCGGAGAGTTCCTGCGCGACACGATCAAGATCCTTGGACGACGGCTGAGATCGGCCGGCCTGCAGACCAAGATCCAGGTACCGGATGACATCAACCCGGCGAGGGCGACGGAGCAGGCGCGGGTGATCTTGGCCGATCCGGAAGCGCGCCAGTACGTCCGCGCACTGTCAACCCATCTGTACAATGCTGCGCCCGGTGACATGGAGCGCCTCCGCGAGCTCGCCAGCCAGCACAACGTTCCCCTCTGGATGACGGAGTACTCGGAGGAAGCCAAGCCGCCGAACTATCGACACGCTTTTGACTTCGTTACGAGAATCATGCACGAGATGCTGACCCGCTTCCATGTGAGTCAGTTCGACTACATGAGCGGTTTCATTGGGGAGTGGGGGAACCCGATTCAGAATGTTGGGGCAACCTTCATCGTCATCACGTTTGACGCCAGTGGCAACTACGTCTCCCACGCGCTAAACTCCGTCTACTACCTTTTCGGCCAGTACTCCCGCTCCGTCCGACCGGGCATGATTCGAATGGGGGCCCGTTCGACGAATCCACACGTGAAGGTGACTGCATTCCGGCATCCGCAAACTCGGGCCATGACGGCCGTGGCTATCAACGAAGAAGAGAGGGACATCCCCGTGACGTTCGACGTTAGCGCAACGGGCGTCCGCGAATTTCCCACGGTCTACAGGACGTCGCCAACAGAGAACTGGGCTACACTCCCCCCGATCCGTCTCGCTGGCCTCTCCTTCACAACAACGCTTCGGGGGCAAAGTGTAACGACGTTCTCCACCGTTGAGGGCCGTCGCCTCCGTCCATCGTCCTTGCCCATGCCACCGCGCCCATCCCCGGTCATTTTGGTCGCTACCGGGCCGCTCTCCCTCCTGCTGCTCGCCGGCTTCACCATCTTGTGCCTGAGGCAGCGGTCCAAATAGTCATCCTCGAGCCTTCGGGCATTCTGATGAATTGCTTGACTTTCCCGTCCCCCATATGGGATGCTTCCTGATCCTCCTCTTCGTCGGGTCGTAGGTGATGGTTCCGAGTTTGTCCGTTCCGCCGTCTGCTTTGCTCAACGTCCGACAGTTGTAAGGTCCGGTCAGGCCAAGGAGAGGAATCCACCATGCCAGGATCCCGGGGTAGCTTAGAATTCCTCACCGTGAGCACACGCCTGGCGTTCGCCGTCTTGACCGTCCAGCATCACTACGCCGGTCACGATGGCACGGGCCGACCACTTGAAGCGCAATGAAGGTTCCGGGTGATTTCAAGCCGGGCGAGAAAATGCAGGGAGCGCCCGAAGATCCAGCTCAACGGCCGGGGGTAAAGGGGCAGATCCTTCATCCAGACGTCAGGCTTAAGGCGAACGGCCTCAAACGCCCCAAACCATTGCGACTTGGTCCAGTAGTTATACGTCAGCGCCACTCCATACCTGATATTACCCACGCGATCCATGTACCGTAGGGTCGCATTGGCCAGCAGGCCGTGGCGCAAGTGGTCTTTAATGACCACGGCGCGGCGGGCGACTCGCGCGGCTTCGCCCAAGAGAATTACCGGATCCGTCGTGTGGTGGAGGACGTCAACAAACAGCACCACGTCGAAACTGGCATCCTGGTAGGGGATGACCTGGCCGTCGAACTCTTCAACGGGAATGTGCGTACTCTCTCGAACGAGAACATCGATACCTCTCATCACGGCGTCCGGGCGCTTCAGCGCGATCAAGGATGCGATCTTCCCGTCGCCGCACCCTACGTCCAGGACACGCGCATCCGTTGGAAGAAGTCGGGCAATGTGGTGACTGAGCACGCGCACCCGGCGTTGAAACACATAGCCCCCGTGGACGCGCTCGACCAGCGTCATCGGCGTCTTAATCCCAACACGCTCAAGAAGAAACTGGAGAGCATGACCTGACAACCCAATGTCAGCATGATCGCTGCAGGGATAATCAAGCGCAGGGTCTTCGAAGGATCCAGCGGTCCAAAAGACTGCCTTCCCCATGAGCCGAGGACGAAAATGGAGGCCGCGAGTCCAAGCATCAAGAGCAGGAAGCCGGCCGCAAGCCCCCGCTCTAGGGTGAGAACGCGAAACGCCTTAGTCAGTCGGGGGTCCTCGGGCAGTAGTCCTTCGCTGATGGCAAAGACCTTGGTAAACAGCGCGAAGACCACGGCCTGAAAGCCGATCACCGTGGCTACCGCAGCGTATAACAGGGTATGCACGTCGAGGGTGACGCCGCGCACCGTCCGCGGGCCGGGGAAGAGCCACAGGCCGACGGCGAGGCCGACTGCTATGAGGAAGGCTCCCGGAAATAGGAAGAGCCAGCTCGGACTGTAAAGGAGCAAAAAGCGGAGGTGCCGCCAGCCGTCCCGCCAGCTCCGCAGGTGCGGGGGGCGGTTGCGGCCGTCCGCGGATAACGTTGCCGGAACCTCCGCGATCCGCATTCCGAACAGAGTGGCCTTGACCACCATCTCACTGGCGAACTCCATCCCTACCGCTCGCAGATCCATCTTCGTTATCGCGGCCTTGCTAAAGCCCCGAAGACCGCAGTGAAAATCACCGCAAGGGCTGTGAAAGAAGAGCCGCCCGAGCGCGGTGAGGAGCGGGTTCCCCAGGTACCGATGCAGCAGGGGCATTGCGCCCGATCTGATGCCGCCCCTGAAGCGGTTACCCATCACTAAGTCGTAGTCTGCCCGCAGCTTTTCCACAAATGGGTCAAGGTTCCCGAAGTCGTAGCTGTCATCGGCGTCGCCCATGACGATATACCGTCCGCGAGCAGTCTTGATCCCGCCTATGAGGGCGTTGCCATAGCCCTTCTCCTCGACATGGACCACGCGCGCACCCAGGCGCGCTGCGATGTCTGCAGAACCGTCCGTGCTCCCGTTGTCTGCGACGATGATCTCTCCTTTCACCCCGAGCTCACAGAGCGACCGCCAAGCCTTGGTGATGCAGGCTTCCAGGGTCTCGGCCTCATTCAGGCAAGGCATCACGACGGACAGCTCGATGTCCGCGACTCCGTCCCAGGTCCGCGAACTGTTATCCGGCAACCCAACCATGCTCAGAGTCCCCCCTGCCCTTTCAGGTTCATTCACGGCCGCCCTTTCAGTGGACAAACTGCAGTTTTCATTGGAGGGTGAAGGATCAGATAGGCGAAAGAGCATGGTACCGGAGGTATTTTCCGTGACCCCTGATGAGGCTCCCGGACGTAACCTGGTGACCTGGAATCACGCTCTCGCCTGGGGTGGCATGACCATGCTCTATGCCGCCACCGCCTTAACATTCTTCGTCGCGCCTATCTGGGGGCGGTTCGGCGATGTCCTGTTGGGCACCTCATTGTTTCCTCACGACCCCGTCGCGAACGCCGGGATTCTCGAATGGGTTTATCGAAGCCTCTGGTCGCCTTCGCTTACGATTTTCAACTGGACGGCGGGTTTCCCGCTGGACAATACCCTTGCGGGGACGGAGAACCTGCTTGCCTGGCAGCTTCTCTACACCCCGTTGCGAGCCATGGGGGTCGGTATTGCCGCCGCATATAATGTTCTGATCGTAACTTCCTTCATTATCTCTGGTATCGGAGGCGCCCTGCTCGCTCAACGGTTTGGAGCGAGCCGCTACGGGGCCACTGTCGCAGGTTTCATTTTCGCGTTCGTGCCATTTCATCTCAACCACGTCATCCATCTTCAGACGATGGGGATTTTCTGGTCCCCGTTTGCGCTGCTGTTCCTCGATCGATATCTTGCAGGCCGCGCTGTGAAAGATGCGACTGGTCTCGCCCTCGCCTTTGCGCTTACGGCCCTTTCCGCCATCTACTTTACCGTCTTTCTCCTGCTCGTACTGCTGACGTACGTCGTAGTCAGCTTTGCCTTTGGGCGACATCGCTTTGATTGGAGAACGCTCACCGGGTTGGCTGCAACCGGACTCGCGACAGGTGTGGTTCTTCTCCCCCTTGGTTTACCGTATCTGCGCTGGGCAGCGGAGCACGGATACTACCACCCCGTGGACGTGCTGGTACGTTTCTCGGTGGATCTTGTCGGTCTGGTCAAGGTTCCCGGGTGGGTGGCCGCATGGTCGGGGACGTGGCTCGCACGAAAGGTGAACTGGAGGGACGGCTTGAGTTGGAACGCAGCTTTTCCTGGAATGACCGCGACAGCGCTCGGAATATTCTATCTCTTCTCGAGATCGCAGAGCCTTGAAGAAAGGCGGATAAAGTGGATTCTCTTCTTCCTGTCCGTCTTCGCCCTCCTCCTCTCCCTGGGCCCGGTCTTGAAGCTTCGGCCGGGTCTGGCAGTGGAGTGGGTTCCCATGCCGGGGAGTCTCTTCGCGCGCTTCTCCGCCATCCGGTGGCCAGCGCGCATCTTGCTCTATACCTACCTCTTTGGGGGCGTCCTGGCCGGGTTGGGCGCGAGCATGTTCACACAGCGCCTTACACCGCGAGCTCGCGCGTTGGCGGCGCTGCCGATCTTGTTGCTGCTGATGCTCGAATACTGGCCCGCCCGATGGTACGCCGGAAATTCAGTGACTGTGCCGCCCCCACTCGCTCTCTCTGATGCGTACCCGTTCCTCGCGAACGAAGCCGATAGGGGCGGTGTGGTTGAATTGCCGAGCGCTGATGAAACCGGGTATCGGACGCCGATGATGCACCGCTATACCTATGCAAGCGCCGGCCACTTCCGACGGGTCGTCGCCGTTTTCGGAAGTGTGCAGCTCACCTTGCCCCGCAGCCTGCAAGATGCAGCCGACCGGCTACCCGACCCTTCAGCACGGGATCAGCTCATGGCCCACGGCGTGACGCGCCTCGTCGTTCATCAAACGTTGATGCCTCCGAAAACCGCTGCTCGCATCACGCAATCCCTGCGGGCGGCGGGATATCCTGTCCTGCACGAAGGGAAGGAGGCGGTCGTCTTTGCTCTGACCCACGCCGCACGCTGAGCTGTCATCATCTCACTCCGCTCAGTGTGGGAAGGAGGCCCGAGCGCAGCAGAAAGTCGGCCAGCGCTGCGGCCGCCACCCGGTGCCCAAGTGGGCTCCAGTGTCCATCGCACGGGTAAGAGAGGTAGGGGGGCCGAAGCCCGTTCGCGTCGCGGAAACTCGCGAAGGGTTGGGAGAGGGAGAAGAAGCGCGCGCCCTGTAGAGAAGCCACGATGCGCGCCAGTCGACGCTCGGGATAGAGGGGGTCGAACCCCGGGCGCGACGCGACGGCGGCATCCGCCCGCGGGTCCATCCCCTGCCACCCTGGCAGCTGAACGACGACGAGCTTGGCCCCATCAGCCTTCACCTGCTCGTGGAGCCGTCGGAGGGCTTCCGCGGTCACGTTCCACGACTGCTCCCAGAGGGGCGTCGGGGATACCCGGTAAACGTTTGTCTCGTCCATCTCCCCCTGCGTCAGCCCTCGCATGCTCAGTGTCAAACGGACTTCGTCCAGGTATCTCACCAGGTAGGAAAGGGTCGCCACGCGGTTCTTCAGCCGCAACAGGCGCTCCCGGGAGCCGCCGGTACCCGAGCCGAGTGGCACCGGGGGATAGAAGAGCACGTGGCCGCCCGCCGCCGGCCGAAGATAGGGCCGCCGCCTGTCCGGGGCATACCGCTCCCAATACCACCAGGAGTTGTCGACGAGATCGTTGTCGTGGAAGAACATCAGGAGTACGAGGTCGGGGCGAAAGCGCCGTGCCAGGTGGCGGTACAGCTGCCAGGCTTGGATGGTGCCGGAGCCCTGCACGCCGAAGTTCAAGAATTGGACCTCCCCGCGGAAGTGCTCGTCTTCCAGGAGGCGGGTAAAGACCTCCACATCATTCACACCATGCCCTTCGGTCATGGAGTCTCCCAGCACTGCCACGCGGAAGGTCTGCTTCTCCAGCGTGCGGGGTTTGTCGCGCATCCCCCAGGCGTTTGAGGTATAGGTGACGCGCAGGCACGCCTTCACGTAGTCCGCGCGGGCGCTGGGAGGGTGCCACACCTCCCAGTAGGGGTTGTCAAAGATGACCCACGGCGCCGTCAGGTAGTGGAAGTAGCGCGCCGGCCTGACGAGGGATAATAGCCGAAGGCCCCCTTCGAGCCCCACCACGACGACCACCACGATGAGGGCCACCCCCAGCAGGGGATGGACGGGTTGCGTGCTCGGTCGACCTGGTCCTGGGTCGTTCTTGCGGACGCCGGACATGATCAGAGCCGCCGGGCAAAGGCCATAAGGATCGGTGGGGCGAGCTTAAAACCCACAGAGGACCTGTGATTGAGCGCGAGCACGATGAGTTGGGAGATCACGGTGATCGCGGCGGCCCCGGCGATGCCGCCGGTGGGCACCACGAGCAGGTCTCCGGCAATGTTGAAGGCCGCGGCGTACAGGTTGTCCCGCAGGAGGCGCCCCTGACGGTGACCAGCGACAAGAACATTGGTGTAAGGTCCGGTCAGGGCAAGGAGAGGAATCCACCAGGCCAGGATGGCGAGCGCCGGAGCAGCCTGCGTGAAGGGCTGCCAGTAGACCAGAGGGACGATGGTCCAAGCCGTCGCGCTTAGAACGAACGCGATGGGAACCGTGATAGCCAGGCTCGCGCGAATCGAGCGGTGGAAGAGCTCGCGGCCGCTATCGCCGTCAGAAGCACTGTACGAGGCCAGAAAGGAGAGCGAAAAGAGACCGAGCGCTCCCGCTAGGAAGAGTACTGGCCTGAGCGCCGCACCGTACAGACCTGCCTCTCGTGATCCGAGAACGAGCGTAATGAAGAAAATGCCGAAGAAGTAGACTACAGCGCGCGCAAATCCATAGACC
>JBOGSE010000430.1:0-3108 GCA_050694895.1 bacterium
TTCCGGCGAGCGCCCAGGTACCGGGGCACCGCCAGCGCGACGAGAATGCCGAGGATCGCGAGCACGACGACCAGCTCGATCAGCGTGAAGCCGCGCTCCCTCCTCTGCGCCTTCCAAAAAAGCCTCAGCACCGTACATCCCTCCTCATGCAATCTGTTTGATCTTCCCTACGTTCATCGTAGCCAAGCTGCAACAATCAGACCAGGGGTCTCCGACTTGCTTTTCTGTTCCTTGATGATTCACCTCCCACGCCCTCCGACGTCATCCCCCGTTCAAACGACCTCCCCAGGGGGGAAGGCCGCTTCCCTGCTACCCCCGTTTATGCCCGCGGCCTGTGCGTTTTAGACACAGGGCCGCGGGCCCGATGGAGACGTCCACATCGATCTCCTGAGGGAACGCGGTGCTGCGGCGGGTGGGCCGACGCTGTCGCGGGAATGGCCCGGGGCGGCGGTTCGGGTGGATATTCTCACGCGGGTTTCCGAGAGATTAGTGGCTGTTATTCCATGCCGGGAGACGAAAGAGCTTGACCACCTTGACCCCCCGAAAATCCACGTTGCCTGTGATCCCATAGATGCCAGCGGTCGCACTCGTGAGCCTCTGCTCCATGCCCGGAGGGTACGGGCCCGTGGCCACGATCCAGAGCACCTCGTGGTGACGGGCAACCTGGCGAAAGATGGCGCGGTCGCCGGGGTCGCGGGCCGCGTTCTTGACGAGGAGTTCCGATGACGCGGCGTAGATCTCCCGCGGCGTCAGGAATTCCACACGCTGTGGGCCCCGAAAGTAATACGAGAATGGAATATAGGCCACGCCCGGAATCATGACCACGATGTCGTTCGGGCCGGCGGCCGCCGAGACGAGCTTAGCCGCCCCCCGCCAGTTGAATGGGGCGAGCCGCGGGTTGCTGTACATCTCGTTAAGGACCCAGCCATTCACACTCAGGAAGAGGAGTATGAGGCCCAGGGTCACGGCCCGCTGCAGGTGCGCCCGGAACCTCAGGCTGACCCGAAGTATCCCTTCCGCAAGCACGACCGCGAAGGCCGGGTAGACGAAGGAGAAGTAGCGGGCGTAGAAGACATTGTGCCGGAACGAAAAGAGAAATGCGACTCCGATCGGCACCACGAGATACCCGAAGCACAGCCACCGGGTGCGCGAGCACCACCGATATGAGAACAGGCCTGCCAGCAACAAAGCCACAAAGGGAGCCAGCACGAGCACCTGGCGCCCCAATGAAGCGTAGCCGCTCTGGAAATAGTCCTCAAACCCGAACGCACTGCCCCCGAAACTTAGCATCCCGAGAACCGCCGTCAGGTTGTCCCAGCCGACCGCCGGACGCCAATGCGGCCACCCCCTCCCGGTCAGTCCCGCATCGACGACAATCGGCGCCCAGGGGAGGAACACGATGAGGATCACCAGTTGGCTCACCAGCCAGGAGAGACGTCCGCGGGGGGCGGTCCGCATCACCACTATCCCTTGCGCCAGGAGATTGAGGACCGCGAAATAGTGCGTGTACATCATGAGTACGGTGGCGAGCACGTACGCGGCCCACGCCGTTCGCCGGCCGCGCAATGCCGTGTCCAGAGCCACCCAGGACGCCAGGGTCAGCAACCCGAGGAGCGGATACATCCGTGCATCCTGGGCCGCCCGGATGTGAAACGGAGCGACTGCTATCAAGAAACCCGCAACCATCCCGACCTGCCCGCCGCCGAGTCGTCTGCCCAGCCACCAGGTTCCTGCTACCGTCGCCGTGCTCAGGACCGCCCCCATCGACCTCAGCGCGGCTTCGCTGGTTCCAAACCAGCGGACCCAGAATGAGAGCACGATGTAGTACAGCGGAGGATGCGTGTCCGTCGATCTGACGAGTTCTAGCATCTCCGCGAGAGATCGATTTGCCACGAAGAGCGCGTAGGCCTCATCAAACCACAGACTCTTCTCGCCAATGCCCCCGAAGCGCAGGAGGACCGCCAGCGCAAGCACTGCTGCCAGCACCGTTCCCTCCGCCCTGACGGCTGACAGGGAGGTCCCCGACCCACTCGGCTCGTGACCAGGCTCCTCATCCAGGCGCATGTCTCGTCCCTGAGTATGGCACATGGTGTCGGCGTGAATCCTGCCCTGACCGTGCCGATGGTATCGTGCCCAACCGCCGCACCACGGAGTCCGTCGTGCTACTATGGCCGGGATGAATCGTGTGCTCGTCGTCGGACTCGTCTTCTTCATCGCCGCGATTCCCCTGATCCCCTCGATCGATCGGAAAGTGGATGCGACCCTGGCCGCTGCGACCGTGTTGCTGCTGGGATTGTACATTCGGCTGCGCAAGACACCAGGTCTGGGGCGAACGCCTCTCGACGCCCCGGCACTCGCACTCCTGGTGGCCGCGGGCCTGGCCACGATCGTCTCGGTGGACCCGCGCGGCAGCTTCTTCCCGTCCTCGCTGCGTGGCGAAGGATGGCTGACGTTCGCCGCTTACATCATTGCCGGGCTGGCGGCGACGCGGCTGGAGCGCCGTGCGGTGGGTCCGCTGATGATGTCCGCGCTTGCCGGCGGGAGCGTCGTCGGCCTCATCACGCTGGCCCAGTATTACGGTCTGGGCGTCAACGCGTGGCTCGGCATCGACCTGCCGGTCGGACATCTTGACCGGATGCCCGGGACACTGGGCAACGCCTTTTTCCTCGGGGGGTATACGCTCCTCGTGCTTCCGGTCGGCGTGGCTTCGGCCGCGCTATCGGGTGAACACAAGACCTGGTGGCTGTCGGCAGTGGCGAGCACGCTCGTGTTTGCGGCGCTGGCGGCTTCGCAGACCCGCATCGCGTGGGCGGCCGCCGTCGCTGCCGGCGCCCTGCTCGCCTGGGTGCTGCCGCGATCGCGACAAACTTCTCGCCGACTGGTCACCCTGGCCGCGATCTTCGCGGTCACCGGGTTGATCATGGCCGTGACCAACCCGTATATCTCGCTGGGCAGGCGCGCGGCATCAACGTTCGGCGATGAAGACTCGTCGATGCGGCAGCGGCTCTATGTCTGGAAGCACACGCTCCCGATGATCGCGGAGCGGCCCCTGCTGGGGTGGGGGTTCGGCACGCTGTTGGGCCGTTTTCGCGACGTGGGATCGCCGGA
>JBOGSE010000431.1:0-8002 GCA_050694895.1 bacterium
TCGAACGGCTACCGATCGCGGCTGTGGAAGCGGGAGCTCGGAAGGCTTGCCGAGGAGAAGGGACTCCAGATCAGCGTCTGCCATCTCCCGCCGGGCACCTCCAAGTGGAACAGGATCGAGCACCGGCTCTTCTCCCACATCTCGATGAACTGGCGCGGTCGGCCTCTCACCACCCATCAGGTGATCGTGGATCTCATCGGCTCGACCACGACGCGAAGAGGTCTCAAGGTCCGAGCGGAGCTCGACACTGCTACCTACGAGACGGGGACCAAGGTGAGCGAGCGGGAGCTCGCCGCGATCCGCATCGAGGCGCACGCCTTCCACGGTGAGTGGAACTACACGATCAGCCCGAGGAAACAGGAGAGCCTCTAATGCTCATCTTGTTTCCTTCCGAGTCCTAAGCCCGCGCGTCCCGGGGGTGAGGTGGGCCATCGCGAAGAACTCCCGCGGTATGCATCGCCTAGGAGTAAATCACGCCGATGTAATCCGCTACCGCGGCTCGTTTGCCAGCCGACTTCAGCCGACTGCCGCCGCAGTCGCGGCGTCGAGCAGGGCGGTGTCCCCGGTGACCATGACGAGATTCGGATCTTGAACTCGCTCTGCAGCGGCGAGGTGGACGGCGTCATGACCGTTGCGGACCTGCCGAGCGTGAGTCGCCCAAGTCGCTGGGCATGGGCACGAGCCGCCCGCGCCTCGGGGTACACGAGGCGGATGCTCACAACCCGGTCAGCGCCGTTCCACAACGACGCCGCACGCGCCGACCCTGGCTCGGCTACGAGCAGCGGCAGGACGGCGGAGGTGTCGAAGTAGGCGATCACCTGCGCTGTTCGGCGACGAGGTCTGACACGGTCCCCTTCGCCTTGATCGGCTTTCCCGCCGGGCGCTTCGGCTGCCTCGCCGGCTTCACGATGCCCTCGGCGATGAGCCGGTCGAGAACTCGCCCCGTTGCCACCGGCAACACGCGCGCGACGGCACGCCCTCTGTCCGTGACGACGATCTCCTCACCGTCACGCACCCGGTCGAGGTACCGGCTTCGGTTGTTGCGCAGCTCTCGAATGCTCACTTCCATCTCGGCCTTGCCAAGGTTGGGGGCCTCGGGTTCGAATTCCGTCGTCCGCCCCAAGTCGAGACCGCGACAGCGAGTTCAGGCCCGCTCCGTCACCTTGCCGCCGCGGTGCTGATCGCGACGATCGGCCGGGCAAGCGGGGTGCCACCCGTGGACCCGGCGTTCCCCGCACCAAACCCGAACACGGCCCCGTCGGCGCCGGCCAGCCAGTAGCCGCCTCCGTCTCGGGTGGCGGCCATGCCCACGATCGGCCCGCCGAGACTGGTGCCGCTCGCCGATCCCAGGAAGAGCGCGTCGCCAAACGAGAACACTCCACCATCGGCGGCGGTGAACCAGTATCCGTTCCCGCTCGCGGTCCGAGCCATCCCGGTGACCGGCTGGATAAGCCGGATCCCGCCCGTCGATCCGAAGAATCCGGCATCGCCGAACGCAAACACCCCGCCGTCTGAGGCGACCATCCAGTAGCCCTTCCCAGTGGGGGTCGAGGCAGCGGCGACGACGGGCCGGTTCAGTCGCAGGCCGCCTGTCGAACCGAAGAATCGGGCATCACCGAACGCAAACACCCCGCCGTCGGACGCGAACATCCAGTAGCCATTTCCCGAGGGCGTGGCTGCGGTCGCAACGATCGGTTGGTTCAGGCGGATACCGCCGGTCGATCCGAGAAAGCCGGCGTCCCCAAAGGAGAAGACGCCGCCGTCTGAGGCGACGAGCCAGTACCCTTGCCCGCTCGGCGTGCCCGCCATCGCAACCACCGGCCGGTTGAGACGAATGCCTCCTGTCGATCCGAAGAAACCGGCGCCGAATGCGAACACCCCGCCGTCCGACGCGGCCAGCCAGTAGCTCCCCAGGGGGTTGTGGCCGTCGACCCCTCCGCACTCGCGCGGGAACGTGTTGAGGCAGGAGTCCACCAGGAACTGCAGGCGCTCGGGGGTCCAGGCGTTCCAGAAGTCGGCGTGGAGGCAGTACACGCTGCCGCACGAAAGCGAGATCAAGCCTCCGCCCCCGAAGCCGACTGTCTCTCCGTGGCCGAATCGGATCGTCATCCGCAGCTCGGGGACTGGCACCGGATGGCTGCCGGGGCAGGCCCAACCGTCCGTGAAGCGTTGCGAGTACGCCATGTGGCTGCGGTGGTCGGAGGCGTCGAGGTTGATGCCGTCCCAGCAATCCGGGAACGTCACGGCCATCACCAGACTCCATCCCACGGGGCAGAAGGGCGGCGTCGACTGACGTTCGGTCTGGCCCCCGTGGTTGTCGGCACACCGGTACAGCGCCACATCGAGGGACTGCGGCGAGGTCGCGTGCGGGTCGCCCGCCACCATCCGCAGCCCGAGCGGGAACGGCCGGACCGAGCCCGGCTCGTGGGTGCCGATTCGGAAGTAGGCATTGATCACCGAAGGACGGATCTGCGCCCCGTTGCTGTAAAGGCTGGGCGACCAGTACGCCGCCCGGTCGTCCGGCTCGGAGCATGTGGTCCCACCTCCGCGGAGGCTCTGCGTCGTCGATGCGGCGCTGGTGCTGGTGGCGCCGAAGAAGTCGTGCAGATGGCTGGCGCCGGGCTGGCCGGGGAACACGATCGGGTCGTCGGGGAGTGAGTGCGAGTAATCGCAGTTGACCTGGAAGTTCGCGTCGACGGGGGCCGGTTCTGCACGAGCGGGCCAGGCGACCGGCATCAGCACGAGCAAGACTCCCAGCGTGATCGAGGGAGCGGCCCGCGAGAGGGAACTGCCACGGCTTGTTGCTGCCACCACGGTGCTCCGATCTGACGGAAGGGGAGCAACCTGGGTCGACGCTCCCGGCGCGGCCCCCCGAAGCCTTGCGGCCGTCGATGATACGCCGGGCGGGGACGGGCCCGGCTGGCGTCTGCCCGTCTCGGCCATAATGGGTAGCGAGGGCGGCGTGGCCGAGTGGTTAGGCAGGGGTCTGCAAAACCCCGCACCGCGGTTCAATTCCGCGCGCCGCCTCGAGCGAACCCGCGTATACTGCGGTTCGACGGGCGCATAGCTCAGGGGGAGAGCGCTTCCCTGACACGGAAGAGGTCCGTGGTTCAAATCCACGTGCGCCCACGGGTAAACCCGCAGGTCAGAAAGCGTTCTCTCCCGCCTCACTCAAGGGCACTCTCTCCAGGCCGATCGAGCGCCTGAGGCCGGGCTTCTCTGTCAGGATCCCGGCCCGAGAGGCCTACCACTCGACTGAGCAATGGTGAAACGGGTCCACGTAGACTTTCGATGTCGCCAGAACCGTTACCGGTCGGTGCCCACCTCGAACTGCCCGTCGAGGCTCGTGCCAAGCCGTGGGACCCAGCCGACATTCCCGTATTCGATGACCTGACCGACGAGGAACAAGCGGAGTTCCTCGCCGCCATCTCCGACGGGTAGGTGACCGCTCGGGCTAACGAGGTTGTCCTCGACACCAAACGTCTTCAGCGCCGACCTGCTCCGGCGCACACGATCCCTCGTCGAGCTCTACCGTCCACTGCTTGCCGGCCGTGCGTACCTGATCTCGTTCCAGACCGTCGCCGAGATGCGTTTCGGCGCTCGACGCAGTGGCTGGGGTCCCGAACGTCTCGACCGTCGGGAGCGCCGGCCAGCTCGGACCGAAGTGGTCTGGCCCGGTCCGGCCGTGTTGGGCACCTACGTCGTTCTCAGAGTGGCCTGCTGGAGAGCCGGGCACGCACTCGCGCAGCCCGAACAAGATGCCGACCGTTGGAATGCCGCAACGGCCGTCCACCTCGGCATTCCGCTCGTTTCGCACGACCGTATCTTCTCGGCTGCGCCCGGTCTGCTCTTTGAGACTGCCGTCCCGCAATCGCAGGGTGACACGCCAGCCGGATCCCGGCGTGTGCGCCAATTGTCTTTACTCCCTCAAGGGCCGCTTCCCCGCCGGCCTCCCGCGGGCGGGCCCTCCGGGCCCTCGGAGCCGCGGGCCACCCGATCAGAAGAAGTCGCGAACAGCTTGCCGGCTCCGTCCGGTCGCCCCTCGCGTGCCGGTTCCACGTTTCGACCGCATAGGTGCGGGCGTTCTCGCCCGCCTCGCGCGCGGCGAGAAACCCGTGTGATTCTCCGGCAGTGGCGGAGAGCCGCCGTTAGGCTTCAAGCAGCGAAGCAGCAGCAGTTCACGCGCTGGGCGGCACGTTGGCGTTTAGTCGGAAGAAGTTGGTCGGATCGACTCTGTTCTTTAGGGCCGTCAGGCGTTCGAAGTTTAACCCGTAGGCTTCTCGCACGCGCTGTTCGCCCTCCTCGCCAAGGTCGTTGACATAATTGCTGGGCTCTACGAAAGGTTGTATGGCCTGCCAACAATCCCGACTCCACTGAATGCCTTCCTCGGTATCGGAGGGATCGACCGCCTCTAGCATCGCTCCGCAGTCGAAATGATCGAAGCGATGGGGGAAGGCGGTTTCGTCGGCATTCACCCGGCCCGCCGCCCCATGTAGCTGCTGCAGGTAGATCAAGGAGAGTGGGGTGCGCTTTCTTCGAGCATATTCCAGAAGTGCCTCGATCAGCTCGTCGCTGAGCGTACGCACCAGGCTCGACTTCCAATAATATTGGCGACCTCGGGGCCAGCCCTCATCCGTGATGCTTTGCATCTCCACGTATTTCCGAGGCTGAATCACGTCGGCGAGAGGGGGGCCGAAGGTTCGGAGAGGCTTCAAGGCTCGTTCGCCCTCGTCCAGCGAGCCGCAGTGGCAAGCGAGGATGGCGAGCGCCGGAGTCCCGTCGGGTGCAGTCAAGAGCAGCCCCACGGTGCTGATCTCATCCGGGCACGTGCTGGAGAATTCCTCGAAGAAGCGCACAGCCTCCTTGCTCGGTGGGTACAGCACCACTCCGCCAAGGACCGGCCCAACGGGATGCAGTTGGTACTCGAACGAGGTAACAACGCCGAAGTTGCCGCCCCCGCCCCGCACTCCCCAGAAAAGGTCGGCATTCTCCCTTTCGCTCGCCGTAATCAGCTTGCCCTCGGCAGTGACAACGTCCACCGAGAGCAAGTTGTCGCACGCGAGGCCGTACTTGCCCGCGAGCCACCCGTAGCCGCCCCCCAAGGTGAGCCCTGCGATGCCGGTGTCGGTGGCGATGCCCATCGTGGTCCCCAAGCCGAAAACCTGCGTTTCGTGATCGAATTCGCCCAACTTCAGTCCCGGTTGAGCGACCACCGTGCCGAGCACCGGATCCACCCGTATCCCTTTCATCGGCGAGAGGTCAATCATCAGCCCACCGTCACACACACAGATGCCTGCAATACTGTGGCCCCCACCACGGACCGCCACGAGAACGTCATGCTCACGGGCGAACTGGACGCTGAGGACCACATCCCCCGGACCGGCGCAGCGGGCAATCAGCGTAGGTCGATGGTCGATCATGCCGTTCCAGAGCTTGCGGGTCTCGTCGTACGTTTCATCGCCAGGACGGAGCAGCTCTCCACGCAGGCTGGCCTTCAAGTTGCCAACAGCGGAGTCGTCGAGGACCATGCGCCCGCCCGTTGTCGTTGTTATTTCCAACCTTGACATGAGGCCCTCCTCACTTGAAGCCCCTTCACCCTCCTCCTGGACGATCGTACGCCTCCGGCACCTCCGTCAAGGCTGCTACCCTGCGGTCCTCATCCCTCCGGGGCGGCTTCGCCGGCCTTGACCTGGGCCCCGCCTTGGGCTGGGCTTGAGAAGCGAAGGAGGGCGGAAAGGGAAAAGGGTGGGCACAACAGCAAGGCCAACGCGGCTCAGGCCGGATCCAGGCCGTGGGACGCGGAGCATCAGGGCGAAGTAGCGAGAAGCAGCGAGGAGCTCGCCGCCGCCGATCGAGCTGCGGAGTCCCATTTCGTGCTGGTCCGTACCGCCCCGTCCGGCCGGGTACCGGGCTTTGCAAGCAGGATGTCGTTGGCTGCTGGCGATCGGTAGAGTGACCGCGTGTTCCGGACCCGCCCAGTGGACCTGCTTCCAGCACGGCTCTGGAAGCCGGCCGATCCCAGCGCGGGCGGCCGGCCCACTTCTGCGTTGGGTGGGACCCAGTCGCCCAGCTCCAATCCGAACGATCGAGTGGAACGGCGAATAGCTGTTCCCGATGGTCCGTGACGCGCACGCCGTCATGGCGGTACACGAAGACTACCTAGAATGCAGGCCAGCGCTCGGCATCCGGGGCTGCGTTGCAGGCCGTCTACAGGCCGTCCGACGTTGAGAAACGGCCGGTTGTGACCGGCGGCGTCCGGTAAGTCGCAACGCGAAGCCGCAGGTCCGAGGAGGTTTCTCCCTCTACTTATGCCGAGAAGCCCCCTTCTTGGTTGACGGTAGAGGTCGGTGCTTCAAATTCTGCGCCCACCAGCTGGGCAATGCGGACGCCCTTCCGCGGGATTGGCTCGCCGACTCGGAGCTACCGGTGCCGCCCCGAGCTACCGGGGGCGTGACGGAGCGATGTTCTGGTTGAGCCGGAACACGTTGTCGGGGTCGAAGCGGTTCTTGAGGCTGACCAGGCGCTCCAGCTTCTCTTCACCGTATGCGTCGGCGACGCGGCCCTGCTCGTCGTGGCTCATGAAGTTCACGTACGCCTTGCCCGTCGATGCTGGCGCCAGCGCGTTGAAGAGGCCTCGGGTCCAGTCGATGTCGAGGGGAGCGGAAAGGTCCTCCCAGACCGCGTTGATGTTGGGCGAGAACTCGGCCCTCCGGTCCTCGAAGGCGGAGTGCTCCGCCGGTATGCTCCGGACCGCCCCACCCATGTGAAACATGATCGTGTAGGACTTCTTCGACTGCATCGCCCAGGCGCGGTCCACGAACGCACCGATCGCCTGACCGGTCAGGTCGTGCAGGTAGTGCGATTTCCAGTAGTAGCCCAGCCCGTGCGGCACCGACCCGTCGAACATGTGGTGGTACTCGGTGAGATCTCGTGGTGCGACCGCGTCCAACAGCGGCCGCCCCCAGCGCCGGAGCGGTTCGATCGCACCGGCTCCGGCCTCCACCGCGCCGGCGTAGCAGAACCCGACCATCACGACGGGGCGGCCGCGCAGCTCCTCCGGGACCCAGGGGGCCGGAGGAGCGTTGCGAAGCATCGAGATCGTGGTCAGCTCGTCGGGTTCGTCGTGTGCGAACTCGCGGTAGACCGGGAGCAGGTCGGCGGAGTCTTCCGCCGCCCAGAGCACGGGCCCGGCGAGCACCGTGGGGCCGACCGGATGACAGGCGAACTCGAAGCTCGTGACGATGCCGAAGTTGCCGCCGCCGCCCCGCAGGCCCCACAGCAGCTCCGGGTGCTCGTCGGCGCTTACCCGCAAGGTCTCTCCCTCCGCCGTGACGAGATCGGCGGCGAGCAGGTTGTCGCAGGACAGGCCGTGCTTGCGCATGAGCCAGCCGATACCGCCACCAAGCGTGAGGCCGGCGACGCCGGTGCGGCTGATGATGCCGGAGGGGACGGCCAACCCGTAGCGCTGCGTCGCCCGGCACAGGTCCCCCAGGAGCACGCCGGGGTCGACACGAGCGCCGCGCCGGTGTGGATCGACGTCGATCGCAGTCATCTGCGAGCAGTCGATCACCACGCCGCCGTCGGTGAGGGCGTTGCCGGAGACTCCGTGGCCCCCGCCACGAACGGCGATCTCCAGCTCGCCCTCGCGCGCCCAGCGGACGGCCTCCACCACGTCGGCTGCGCCGGCACAGCGGGCGATCAAGGAGGGCCGCTTGTCGATGGCGCCGTTCCAGATCTTGCGGACCTCGTTGTAGGAGCCGTCGCCGGGCGAGACGAGCTCTCCTCGGAAGCGGGCGCGGAGCGCCTCGATTCGCCCTGTCCCAGCCGTGATCCTCGCCATCACACCCCCTTCCCTTCTATGACCCTTTGCCAAGGAGGGGCTATCCCCTTAGGTACAGTAGACTCAAGATCTTGTGGTTGCTCCCCTCGGTCCGCACCCTCGCCCAAGCATTGACTACCCGGGGACCTGGCACGAGTTCCTTGCCTGGTTCCCCGACGACGC
>JBOGSE010000432.1:0-2838 GCA_050694895.1 bacterium
GAGGTCGTTCAAGGCCTGCAGAGCGGCCGCTTCGTTGACAGCCTCGTAGATCGGCCGGAGAGACTTCATGACGGACTTGCGGTCATTCTGGGCGACGAAACGCATGGACGCTCGAATGAGGTGCACGTTATGCCGATATCGGCATAACGTGCATTACTCCGATGTCGTGGTTATGCCGATGTGGGGCCGGAGGTTGTTGCTGGGGGCGGTGCCCGCGCTGTCGATGTCGGCATAATCAGAGTCCTTCGAGGAACGCGGTAAGCGGATCTGGTGGGTGGTAGCGGCCGGGCTTCGTATCCGGCGGCGTGGTTCGGGCGAGGGCGTGTTCCTTCAGTTCGAGGTCGGCTTGCAGGTAGATTTGCGTGGTGTTCACGCTTTCGTGGCCGAGCCAGAGTGCGATGACGGTGATGTCGACCCCGGCGTGGAGCAGCCGCATTGCTGCGGTGTGCCGCAGGACGTGCGGTGTGACGTTCTTGCCGGCCAGCGATGGGCAGGTCACTGCGGCGGTGGCGGCGTGGAGGGCGAGCCGCTGTTGCAGGGCGTCTGCGCTCATCGGCCCGCCGCGATTGGTTGGGAACAAAGGGTTCTCAGATGATCCTGGCTGTTCGCTGAGCCAACCGCGCAAAGCGGTGACGGTGTTGTTGGTCAAGGGTGTGATGCGGTCTTTGCGTCCTTTCCCACGGCAGCTGACATGTGCTCCTGTCTCGAGGTGGACGTGACCGCGGGTCAGCGAGGTCAGTTCGGACGCGCGTAAGCCGGTCTGGATTGCGAGCAGGAACAGGCTGTGGTCGCGGCGTCCGGTGCGGGTGCTGCGATCCGGAGCAGCCAGCAGGGCATCGGTTTCGGCTTCGGTGAGAAACGTGATGATCGTGTGGTCGGACCGTTTGGCCGGGATCGCCAGGACCCGACCGATGTCGGCAGTGTGTTCGGGATGGTGCAGTGCGGCGAAACCGAACAGGGAGTGGATCGCGGCCAGGCGGGCGTTGCGGGTTCTGACGCTGTTCCCGCGTTCGTGTTCGAGGTGGTCAAGGAACGCGGCGATCACAGGTGCTTGCAGATCGGCGAAGTCCAAACGGCAGAGCGGGATCTCCGCGCGCGTGGCGGCGAAGGTGAGCAGCAAACGTAAGGTGTCGCGGTAGGCGGCGATGGTATGCGAGCTGGCTTGGCGTTGCTGGATCAGCCGCTCGGTGAAGAACCTCTGCACCGTCGCGGCGATCGCGGTCATGACTGTTGTCCTTGGTGCATGTCGATCCGCCGGGCGGCCTCGGCCATTAGCCTCGACCAGTCATCCGATGTGATTCAAACTGATCTGTGCATGGAGGAAGTGCCTGTCCTGTAAGGGAAACTTGGGCTTGCGAAGGTCCAAAGTTCTCTCGAGAGGAAGGCACTCCCTTGGTGCAGGATAGCAAGCAGTCACAGATCGTGGTCCGTGCGGACGGCGCTGGTCTGGTGTCGCGTGCCGGGGTGGCGCTGCTGCGGGAACTCACGATCAACACCGGCCTGGGAACCGGCTGGTCCACGGCACTTCTTGATACCTACGCGGGTGTGCCGACCCACTTGCCGGGGCGGGTGCTGGCAGATCTGGCGGTGGTGATCGCCGACGGCGGCGACGCGTTGGCGCACCTGGCGACGCTGCGTGATCAGGACAAACTGTTCGGTTCTGTGGCCAGTGACAGCACCGCGTGGCGAGTGCTCGATCGGATCGACGAGGACCACCTCGCCCGCCTGCGAGCAGTGCGCGCGCAAGCGCGGGAACGAGCCTGGGCCGCCGGGGCGGGACCCGATATCACCGGCGGCCTGGTGATCGACATCGATGCGACGATCACCATCGCGCACAGCGAGAAGGAGAACGCGGCGAAAACGTGGAAGAGAACCTTCGGGTTCCATCCACTCCTGGCCTACCTTGACCGGCCCGACATCGCGGGCGGAGAGGCACTGGCCGGGATCCTGCGACCGGGCTCGGCCGGATCCAACACCGCCGCGGACCACATCGGGATCCTCACCATGGCGTTGTCGGCGCTGCCCGCCCACGCCCGGCCCGACCCCGAGGACCCGTCCGCGCCACGGGTGACGGTACGGACCGACGCCGCCGGCGCGACCCACGCCTTCGCCCGCGCGATCCGGACCGCGGGATGCGGCTTCTCCCTGGGTTTCCCCGTCACCGCCGACGTCCAGACCGCCGTCCTCGCCGTTGCCGAGCACGCCTGGGACCAGGCCTACGACCTCGACGGCCGGCCGAGGGACGGGGCCTGGGTCACCGAGATCACCGACATGCTCGACCTGACACCATGGCCGACCGGATCACGGGTCGTGATCCGGCGTGAACGACCGCATCCCGGTGCGCAGATGCGATTCACCGACATCGACGGGCACCGGTTCACCGCGTTCATCACCGACACCGTCGGCGGGGCACTGGCCGACCTGGAAGTCCACCACCGAAGCCACGCCCGAGTCGAGGACCGTATCCGCCGCGGCAAAGCCACCGGCCTGCGTAACCTCCCATGCCGCGGCTACGCCATGAACAAGGTGTGGCTGGAACTGGCCCTGACCGGCGCCGACCTGCTCACCTGGGCCCAAGCGCTGTGTTTCAGCGGTGACCTCGCCCGCTGCGAACCGGCGGCATTCCGCTACCGGATCTGCGCCATCGCCGCGAAACTCACCCGCACCGCCCGCGTCCTGACCCTGCACCTGGACCGCGAGTGGCCCTGGGCCACGCAACTGGCGACCGCGTTCACCCGCCTACGCACCGCGTCGTGGCCCGGCTGACACACACCTCCCGCCACTACGACCAAGGACCCCGGAAACCGCCCACCGACGCGACAGTCGGCCCACAACCAT
>JBOGSE010000433.1:0-2283 GCA_050694895.1 bacterium
GCCAGCTATGGGAAGATGGTGCAGAATCTCTTCTGGGCGACGGGCTACAACGCTGTCGCGCTCCCCTTGGCCGCCGGCGTTGGGGCGGCTTGGGGCCTCGTCCTTTCCCCGGCCCTTGGGGCACTCGTCATGAGCCTCTCCACCATCATCGTCGCGGTCAATGCCATGCTCCTCCGCCGCCTGGAGCTATAGGCAGCCAGCTCCTCAGCCGCGCAACAGGTTGCGCAGCACAAAGCCCACGTTGGCCGGGCGCTCTGCCAGCCGCCGCATGAAATACGGATACCACTGCGAACCGAACGGTACGTAGATCCGCATCCTGTGGCCGGACGCGCGTAGCCGATCCGCCAGATCACGCCGCACGCCGTAGATCATTTGAAACTCGAACCGGTCTGGTGGCCGCCCCTCCTGCCGTGTCTGCGCGATCGCCGCCTCGATGAGACGCTCATCGTGCGTGGCAACGGCGTGGTAGCCGGGATCGCGCAGCAGGCGCTCGAGCAGCCGGCGGTAGCTGGCATCCACGTCGCGCTTGCGCGGGTAGGCAATCGTGGCAGGCTCGGCGTACGCGCCCTTGACCAGCCGGATGGGAACGCCCAGGCGCAACAGGCGGTCGAGGTCTTCTCTACTCCGGTAGAGATACGCCTGAATCACTCCGCCAAGGCGGTCATATCCGTCGCGCCGGCAACGCTCCAGGATGTCGAGGGTCGCATCCACGTAGGGCGAGTGCTCCATGTCGACGCGGATGAAGGTTCCGGACGTCCGTGCGAGCGCGAGGATGTGCAGGAGGTGCGACCGAGCGACATCGGCACCGAGGTCGAGGCCCAGCTGCGTGAGCTTGACCGAGACGTAGCAGTCCCCCGGATGTCCTCGTAGCCGGCGCAGGATTTCTTCATAGGCGGTCGCCGCCTCAGCCGCCTCCTCGGACGTTGTGGTCTTTTCACCCAGGTAGTTGAGCGATGTCAGAAAGCCCGCGGCCGTGAGCCGATCAACGACGGCGAGGGCGTCGTCGAGCGTCTCACCGGCGACGAACCGTCGCGATGCCCGCCGGCCGACCGGATGCTGCGTCGCAAACGCACGTGCCCTCGGGTTTTCCGAGAGTGCGAGGAAAACGCGACGGAGCATCTGAATCAGTGAAGACTTTTACGGGTAAATGCCCCGGATGTACAGGGCGCCGGCGACCCGATCGATTGCGCGGATGAGGGCCGCCGTGCGCCAGCTGACGCGCCGTTCCTCCGCGAGGGCGACCACATGGCCGAAGCTACGGATCATGATCCGCTCGAGGTTTGCGTTCACTTCCTCCTCGGTCCAAAAGAACTGCTGAAGGCCCTGCACCCATTCGAAATACGACACGATCACTCCACCGGCGTTGGCCAGGATATCCGGGATGATCGTCACTTTACGCTCGGCCAGCACGTCATCTGCCCCAGGGGTCACCGGACCGTTGGCACCTTCGACCAGCAGCCGCGTCTTCAGACGGGGGGCGTTCTCCTCGGTGATCTGTCCTTCGAGGGCGCTGGGAACGAGGATGTCGCATGGAAGCTCGAGCAGCGCGGCGTTGGTCGTGGGTTCGGCACCGGGAAATCCCGCCACCGACCGGGTCCGGTTCTTGTGCTCGACGAGACGGTCGGCGTCAAGGCCCTTGGTGTTCACGACGCCGCCACGGGTGTCGCTGACGGCGATGATCTTGCACCCCAATTTCGCCAGGAGCACGGCGGCCACGGAGCCCACGTTGCCAAACCCTTGAATGGCGACCGTCGCGCCCGCAAGGTTGATCCCCAGGTGCCGGGCCGCCTCACGGGTGACGATCTCCACGCCGCGGCCCGTTGCCTCCACACGGCCCTGCGATCCGCCGATCGCCACCGGTTTGCCGGTCACCACCGACGGCGTCGAATACCCCCTGTGCATGCTGTACGTGTCCATGATCCACGCCATGACCTGAGGGTTGGTCCCCACGTCGGGAGCCGGGATATCGCCCTCAGGACTCATCATGATCGAAATCTCTGTCGCGTAGCGGCGGGTGAGGTGCTCGAGCTCGTTCGCAGACAGTTCCTTTGGATTCACGACGACGCCGCCCTTTGCGCCGCCATAAGGAAGCCCGACGACCGCACATTTCCAGGACATCAGCATCGCCAGCGCCCGGATTTCATTGAGGCTGACGTCCTGGTGATAGCGAATCCCGCCCTTGGTCGGCCCCAGCACGGTGCTGTGGTGCACGCGGTACCCGGTGAAGATACGCACCGACTCGTCGTCCATCTTTACGGGGAAGTGCACCGTCAGCTCGCGCTT
>JBOGSE010000434.1:0-14862 GCA_050694895.1 bacterium
GAGTATGACGTCGGGCTGAATCCCGATGCTGCGCAGCTCCTTGACGCTGTGCTGCGTCGGCTTGGTTTTCAGCTCGCCGGCCGCGCGCAGAAACGGGATGAGGGAGACGTGAATGTACATCACGTGCTCCTCGCCCACCGCGCGGCGAAACTGGCGGATCGCCTCCAGGAATGGCAGGCCTTCGATGTCCCCGACGGTGCCGCCGACCTCGACGATCACGACGTCGGCGCCGGTCGACCGGGCCAGACTCCGGATCTCGTCTTTGATCTCATTCGTGACATGCGGAATGACCTGCACGGTGCCGCCCAGATACTCGCCCCGGCGTTCACGGGCGATAACGGCGTTGTAGATCTTGCCGGTCGTCGTGTTGTTGGCCCGCCCCAGACGCTCGTCGATGAACCGCTCGTAGTGCCCCAGATCCATATCCGTTTCGGCGCCGTCGACGGTGACGAAGACCTCGCCGTGCTGGTGGGGGTTCATCGTGCCGGCGTCCACGTTGACATAGGGATCGAACTTCAGCAGCGTCACCCGGAGCCCGCGACTCTTGAGCAGCCGGCCGATCGACGCCGACGTGATCCCTTTGCCGAGCGCGGATGCCACGCCACCGGTGACGAAGATGTATTTCGTCACGCTCCCCCTCCTCGCGCTTCACCTGGTATGATGGCGGCCCCGCTGGTGCGCTGCGCCCGGCCGAGCAGTTCGGCGGCGTACTCACGTGCGACCGTTGCGGGCATGCGCCCGCTGAGCATCCTCGCGATCTCCCCGACGCGATCTTTCGGCTCGAGCGCGCGTATCTGTACGCGGCTGCGGCCGCCCACCGTCTCTTTCTCCACCAGCACGTGCCGGCCGGCCAGGCAGGCCACTTGCGGCAGACGGGTCATGCAAATGAGCTGGCGCGTGCGGCCGACCGCGTCGAGCACCTGTCCGAGCGCCCTCGCGGTTCGCGTCCCCACTCCGTCGTCGATATCCGCGCTGACCATGACCTGTGCACCACCGGTCCCGGCCAGCACGTGCCGGAAGACAAGCATCACCCGCGACAGGTCGCCACCCGAGACCGCCTCCTCGATCGGCTTGGACGCCTCCCCCGAGGCGCCGCCGAGAAGGAAGGTCACGCGATCCGCGCCCGCGGGCCCCACGGCCACGCGCTGATCGCCCATCGGCAGCCCATCGGGGTCGGGATCGCGGGCGAACGCGATCGTCAGCCGCATGCGGCCCATCTCCAGTACGGCCAGCTGGGCATCGACTTCAGCCGCAAACCGCGCGGCGGTCTCGCGGCGCAGTACCGACAGCCGCTCGCATCGATCGGCGAGCTCGCGTTCGAGTGTCAGAATCTCTGCGCCGATCTGCGGGCCGCGTGCGTCACTCCCCTGCAGCGCGGTGAGGGCCGATGAGGCCTGGGCCCGGAACGTGAGCATCGCATCGACGGAATCGCCGTATTTCTGGCGGAGACCGCGCAGGACTTCCAGGCGGTGGGTGATCGCCGCGAGCTCGCCCGGCCGCGCTTCCACGCTGGTGACGTACTGCCCAAGTTCGTCGGTGACCTGGGCAAACTCGCCGGCCAGGGCCTCCAGCCGATCGGCGATACGCGCAAGCAGCGGATCAACGGAAGCAGCATCCCGCAGGGCCGCTTTTGCGCGACCGAGTGGATCGGTCGCGGCCTGCCCCTCGGCCTCCGTGAGCGCAGTGTAGGCGGCCCGGGCCGATGCGGCCAGTCGCTCGGCGTTCAGCAGACGCGCGCGGCGCGCCGCCAGGGCCTCATCTTCGCCGGGCTGGGGCGCGGCGGCGTCGATCTCTCGTATCTGCTGTGTCAGCGTATCGATCTGCCGGATGCGGTCGCGCTCGGCCTCCTTCAACGCGTGCTGCTCGGCCCGCAGCGCCTGCCGCCGCTCGAGCCGCTCGGCGATCTCGGTCCGCAGCGCCTCAAGGGATGGACCCCCAAATGCATCGAGCACGTCGCGCTGGACGGCTGGGCGCACCAACCGGCCACCCCCGTGCGCACCGGTGATCTCGATCAGAAGATCACCGAGGACCGCCAGCGCCTCGACCGCCATATCGCGGCCATTCACTTTGGCGCGCGAACGCCCGTCGGCGACCATCTCGCGCGTGATCACGAGATCGCGGCCTCCCAGTCCCTGCGCGCGCAGCCACTGCTCCGCCGGACTCTCGGCCGTGAGCGCAAACCGGGCTTCGACCGAGGCGCTTGTCCGCGGGCGCACCACATCCGCCGCAACGGGCCCGCCCAGCGCGGCGCCAAGCGCATCCACCAGGAGTACGCGCACCGCGGCCTCATCGCCGCTCACGACATTGAGGCCGAGGCCGAATTCGACGGCGACGGCATCGAACGGTCCGAACTCTTTGATCCGCAGTCCTGTCAGCACTATCGCTCACCCCAGGCCAGCTTCGTGCGGAGAATACTGTAGAAGCTCGGCGGGCGCAATCGCACCAGGCGGGCGCGCACCTCGGCACGGCGGACGATGACCCGCTCCCCGACACGCAGCGGAAAGCTCTCTTGACCGTCCACACTCAGCTGGACGTCGTCGCCTGGCTCCAGCGGCTCCACGGCCACTGTGGCGCCCCCGGAGACCACCACCGGGCGCGCCGTAAGGGTATGAGGGGAGATCGGCGTCACCACGAGCACATCCACGTGGGGATGGACGATGGGACCGCCCGCCGAGAGCGAGTACGCCGTGGATCCGGTCGGCGTGGCGACGATCACGCCATCAGCGGGGTAGGTCGACAGGTGCTCGCCATTGACCCAGATCGCGACGCGCACCAGGCGGGCAACGCCTGTCTTGGCCACGACCATGTCGTTGAGCGCCAGGCAGCGCCGCCGCACGGTCTCGCCATCGGCGATCTCCGCAGACAGCATGGCACGCTCGTCGATGCTGCTCGCGCCCGCGGTGACTCGATCGATCGCGGCGGGCAGGTCGTCGAGTGCCACCTCTGCCAGGAATCCGAATCCGCCCATGTTGACACCCAGGATGGGGACCCGCCCCCCCGACAGCCGCGCGGCGGACAGAATCGTCCCGTCTCCTCCCAGGACCACCAGCAGGTCGCTCGCCTCGACCAGATCCGTATCCGACGCCGCCAGGTCTTTGCGGTTGGCCAGTGCCGCGCCCGCCGCGTTCATTCGCACGACCGCGCCGCGCTCGTCGAGCAGGTCGAGCGCGCGCGCAAGCAGGGCCGGAGCCTGCGGATACGAGGAAAAGCGGGCGGGATTGACCAGCATCCCGATCCGCATCATTCCGCCCCGGCCGGCCGGTCGGGGACCGTACGCCTGTGGGCTCCACTCCACACCGCCTGCCGGATCGCCTCGCTTACATTATCGACCGAACCCGACTCGGGCAGTCGCTCCTTGAGGACAAGGATGAAGAACTCCCGGTTGCCCTGCGGCCCCAGGAGCGGCGAGGGGACGATGCCGATCGGGCTTGCGCCGAGGTGAAGGACGTCGGCGATCACGCGGTGCAGCACCGCTTCGTGCACCGCGGGATCGCGGACGACGCCGCGCGGCGCGGCCTTCGGTCCGGCTTCAAACTGTGGCTTGACGAGCGCGATCACCATCCCGCCGTCGCGCAGGAGCGCGACGGCCGCCGGCAGCACTTTCGACAGCGAGATGAACGAGCAATCGATCGTCGCGAGATCGACGGCTTCCGGAAGATCGCCTGGGCGAAGGCGCGCCGCGTGGTGGCCTTCCAACACGACGACGCGCGGATCACGCCGGAGGCGCCAGTGCAGCAGTCCCCGTCCGACATCAACGGCGTACACGCGCCGTGCGCCGCGCTGAAGCAGGCAGTCGGTAAACCCGCCGGTGGACGACCCGACATCGACGGCGACCATGCCGGCCGGGGCCACCCCGAAGGCCTCGAGAGCCGCCGCGAGTTTGATCCCCCCGCGGCCGACGTATGGTCCCCCGCGCGCGCGGCGCTCGACCGCGGCGCCGTGCGCGACCAGCACCCCAGGCTTGTCCTTCCGCGTCCCATCGACGAAGATCTCTCCGGCACGGATGGCGGACTCGGCCTGATGCCGGCTGGGCAAAAGACCCCGGGCCACAACCAGGTGATCGAGGCGGATGCGGCCGGCTGTGAGACTTTTCCGCCTCGTCCGCGCCGGAACCGCCACGCCGCTCACTACGCCTCCCGCATGAGGAGCGCGCGCGCCAGCTCCACGAGCACGACGGCTCGGGGACCAAAGACCGGGAGCGCCGCGATCGCGCGCTCGGTTTCCCTACGCGCGATCGATCGTGACTCGTCGATGCCGAACGCCGCCGGAAACGTGAGTTTTGCGCGGGCGGCGTCCGCGCGCGCGTCTTTGCCGAGTATGGCGGCCTCGCCCGTCTCATCGAGCACGTCGTCGATGATCTGGAACGCCAGGCCCAGGTGCTCACCATAGGTCGACAGCGCCTGAAGCCGGTCCGGGCTCGCGCCGGACAGGATCGCGCCGGCGCGGACCGACGCGCGGATCAAGGCTGCGGTCTTCCACCTGTGGATGTTGTGGACACCGTCTGCGGCGACCTCGGGCCACCGGCCCAGGCGCGCCAGCGCGGGCCGGCCTTCCGCCAGGAGATCCAGCACCTGGCCGCCGACCATCCCCTGCGTCCCGATCGCCGCGGCCACATCTTCGATGACCTGGATCGTGCGCGCGGGACCGACGGTGCGCGCGGTTCTCGCCAGCAGCTCAAACGCAAGCGCGTGAAGCGCATCTCCCGCAAGCACGGCGAGCGCCTCTCCGAACGCGACGTGGCAGGTCGGCTGGCCGCGCCTCGTCGCCGAGTCATCCATGGAAGGCAGATCATCGTGGATCAGTGAGTAGGTATGGATCAGTTCGACGGCGCATGCGGTATCGAGCGCGTCGTCGGTCCGGCCGCCGACCGCCTCGGCGCTGGCGAGGACGAGGATCGGGCGCATGCGCTTGCTGCCGGCGAAGAGGCTGTAGCGCATGGCCGCGTGGAGCGGGCCCGGGAGCACATCCGAGGACGGCAGCGCAGCCTCCAGCGCGGCCTCGACGAGCCGCGTGCGCGATGCCAGGTACGATGCGAGGTCCAGCGACGGCGCCGCGCGCTCAGCCATCGTAATCCGCGCGGATCATGAAGTCAGTCTGGCCCCGCGGCTCCTCCCAGTCCAGCGTGACGTCGCTCACCGTGGCGCCGGGAGGCCCTTCGCGCACCGTCTCGATTATCGCCTGCACTTCGTCTGGCGGGCCTTCGACCGCCACTTCGACGCGCCGGTCCGGCAGGTTGCGCACGAAGCCGGCTAGGCGCAGCGCCCGGGCGCGCCGCTGGACGAAGAATCGAAATCCAACTCCCTGCACGTGGCCCGAGACCCGCAGGTGCACCCGCACCCGCCGCGCGCGATCGGCCATTACCGTCCCCGCGTGGCGGGCCGCCCCGCTTCCGGACGGACAGCCTGCAACGCGGAGCTGAGCACGCCGTTCACGAAGGCTCCCGACGCCTCGGTTCCGTAGCGCTTGGCCAGCTCGACGGCCTCGTTGATCACGACCCCAGGTGGCGTCGTCGCGTATTTCAATTCGAACAGGGCCAGGCGCAGAATCGTCCGGTCGACGTTGGCAAGTCGATCGAGCGCCCATCCCGCAAGCAGCGGCTCGATGAGCGCGTCGAGGTCGGCCGCATGCTCCACGGTGCCGACGCAGACGGTCTCCACGAAGTCCCAGTCCGCGGCAGGATGCTGACCGCGGGCGACCGCGAGGGCTTCCCTGATCGGCAGACCGCCCACGTCGTGCTGGAAGAGCACCTGGAGGGCCAGGTCGCGTGCGCGCCGGCGCCGGGAGGTCACCACGGCGAGGTCCCAAAAACAGTACAGCCACCGCCGCGGAGCCGGCCGCAACCTCCTGACGACGGAGCTCGCGAGCCGGCGGATGCCCGTGGGTGGTCCTGCACGACAGTATTTTACCAGCAGGGGGCCGTCAGGGGAACTGCGCCTGACGACGACCGTTCGTTTGCCCACCGCTTAGATCCGTACAGGGTTCATATCTATGAAATTTCCCGCTAGTGCCCTACGTCAGAGATTCGATGACAACATCGCGACATGGTCGTCACGCATCTCGCGGCGTTACAACGCGCGCTCGAGATATTCGCCGCTGCGGGTGTCGACGCGAATGACGTCGCCTTCCTGGACGAACAGCGGCACCTGCACCACGGCCCCGGTCTCCAGGCGCGCGGGCTTGGATCCGCCCGAGGCGGTGTCGCCCCGGATGCCCGGCGCCGTCTCCACGACGGCGAGTGAGACCGCGTTGGGCAGGTCGACGGCGATCGGCCGGTCCTCGTAATAGACGACCGTGACCACGGTGTTGTCCCTGAGGAACCGGGTCGCATCACCCAGCAGATCGGCATTCAGCCCCACCTGCTCAAACGACTGCTGGTCCATGAACACGTATTCCGTATCCTGGTGGTAGAGGTACTGCATCTCGCGCCGCTCCAGGAATGCGTGAGGCACGCGCTCCCCGGCGTTGAAGGTCCGCTCGGTGATCGCTCCCGTCTTGAGATTGCGCACGCGCGCCCGCACGTAGGCGCTGCCGCGGCCCCGCTTGACGTGCTGCGAGGCCACGATCGCGTACAACTCGCCGTCGAGGGTCACGACGACACCAGGGCGGAAATCGTTGGACGAGATCACGCGCTCACCTCGTGCAGGGTCTTCGGCAGACGCGTGAGCACCTCACAACCGCCTTCGGTGATGACGACGAGATCCTCTATACGGACGCCGCCCCAGCCGGGCAGGTACACTCCCGGCTCGACGGTCACGACCGCGCCGGCGGGCAGCGATGCCTCCTCACGCGGGGACAGCGTGGGGCCTTCATGGACCGCCAGCCCTACCCCGTGGCCCAGGCTGTGCCCGAACGCCTCGCCGAACCCGGCGTCCGCAATGAGGCTGCGCGCCACGGCGTCGGCCTCTCGTCCGATCATCCCGGCCCGCAGCCGCGCCAGCGCGGCGGTCTGCGCGGTCAGCACGACATCGTAGATCTGGCGGTGCCGGTCGCTCACCGGGGCCGTTGCGACGGTGCGCGTGCAGTCGGAGTTGTAGCCCGATGAGGTCGCGCCGAAATCGATGGTGACAAACTCTCCAGGTCCGATGGCGCGATCAGAGGCAACCCCGTGCGGAAGGGCCGAGCGGGGCCCCGACGCGACGATGAGATCGAACGGCACCCGCCCCGATCCGCGCCGCCGCAGCTCATACTCCAGCGCTGCCGCGATCTCCCGCTCGACCTTTCCCGGGCGGATGGCCGGCAGCACGGCCGCAAACGCCGCATCGGCGATGGCCGCGGCCCGGCGAATCGCATCGATCTCTTCGGGAGCCTTCTGCCAGCGGAGCTGATCGAGCCCATCTATGGGGATGACCTCGGCGGGCCCCAGGGCGTTCTGGAGCCGTCTAAAGGGCCCCACGGGCATCGTGTCCGCCTCTACCCCGATCCGCTGCGCGGCCGTATCACGAAGCACACCAGCGGCGGCGTCGAGGAGCGGCCCACCGGCCTTCACGCGCCTGCACAATGGTGCCTGGGCCGCGGCCTGCTCGATGTATCGAAAATCCAGCACCAGGTACGCGTCTGCGGGAGTGACGATCGCGACGCCGGCCGAGCCGGCAAATCCGGTCATGTACGTCACGTTCTGTGGCTTCGTCAGGACGACGGCGTCAAGGCCGGCTTCGCGGGCTCGGGCGCGCAGACGCGCGAGGCGATCGGTGCCAACGAGGGCGACCGGGGCGGACATACAGGCCGTAGCATACTTCACCGGACCGTGGCTTTCAATCGCCCGGCCGGCAACGAAAGAGCGGCCATCACTGGCCGCCCCTTCCAACATCGGTGCGTAGCAGCGTGCCTAAGCCGTCACGGTCCGATCGGGGGCCCCGGCGTGTACCACGCCCGACGGGTTCGCTCGCGCAACTGGTTCTTGAACGCCTCTGCCTTGTCGTAATCCCCGGCCGCCATGTGGGCATCGATCAGGATCCCGTACGCCCCCAGGAGGTTGGGGTCGAGCTTGATCGCTTCGGTCAGGGAAGCGATCGCGCGCGGCACATACCCGGTGGCGTATGGTGCCAGCCCGGCCTTTGACTGGCGGTACGCTTCAAAATACGCCACGCCCAGCCAGTAGTGCGCGCGCGCATTGCGCGCGTCTGCCTGAATGGCCTGCTGGTAAGGCTGAATGGCCCGAGTGAACTCCGCCTCGGTCGCATAGAGCCGCGTGGCGTCGAACACCGGGAGCGCCTGCGCGGCGGCCATGACCGCCACGAGGCCCACCAGGAGCGCGCTGAGCGCGAGCACGCGCATCGTCATCCCCCTTACGGCCGCGGCGTCGCGGCGGGTGCGGGCGCGCCAGGACCCGGCAGGATCTGCGGAGTGACGATAAAGATCACCTCGGTGTCCCTGCGGTCCACGCTCGTGTAGCGGAACAGGACGCCGATCAGCGGAATGTCTCCGAGCAGCGGGACCTTGACGACGTTGACTCTTTCCTGTGTGCTGATCATTCCACCGAGAATGATCGACTCCCCGCTGCGAACCGTCACGGTAGTCGTAGCCTTGCGCGTAGACAGCCGGGGGATGTTCCCTGGCTGCAACAGGGTGATGACCGACGAGACCTCGGGCGACACCTTCGTCGTAATGAGGCCGTCGCGGTTGACCTTCGGCAGGATCTTCAAGATCACACCGACTGGCTTGAATGAGAAGGTCACGCGGCCGCTGGCGTCGGTCGCCGGAATCGGAATCTCCTCGCCCAGGTTGACCTCGGCCTCGTTGTTGTCCAGGACGGCCACACGAGGCGCGCTGAGCACGCGGGCCTTCTTCTGATCGATCAGCGCGGTAATCGCGCCGAAGATCGTGAAGGTGGCGACGCCGACCCGGATCTGGTTGGCCGCCGCGTCGCCAAGCACCTGGATGACGTTCGTCGGCGGGTCGCCGGTGAGCCCCCACCGCAGACCCAGGTTTTGCAGATCTTCGAGGCTGATATCGATGACCCGAACCTCGATCATGACATTCAGTAGTTGAACGTCGAGCCCGGCCAAAATCTTGCGGACCTCCTCCTGCTGCGCCTGCGTCCCGACCACGACGATCTGATTGGACCGCACGTCCTGGGTCACGCGGATGCCCGGGACCGATGCGCGCACCGCGTCGGCCACGTCTTTGGCCGTCCCGAAGCCAATCGTGTAGATGATCGATTCGGGCGTCTCGGGCGGCGGGGTGAGTTTGTCCGCCGACATAATGATCAAGTTGCGGCCGATGCGGCGGAAGCCGAGGTTGTTCGCTTCCAGGATGAACCGCAGCGACTCCTCACAGGAGAGGTCGATCAAGCGCACCGTGACCGTCCCTTTCACGGATGCGTCGGTGACGATGTTCATGTTGCAGGCTCTGGCGAGCGCGCTCAGCACGTCGGCGAGCTCGCTGCTGCGGAACTCCAGCGTGATGCGGCCCGGCGTGGCGGCAGGGGCGCCAGGGGTCCCGGCAGGCGCCGGCGTCGGAAGCGCGGGCGGCGCCGGTGGCTGGGCCTGAGCGACAGGCGGCAGCGGCGCCGGCGGGGCCGCGGCAGGCGCAATCGCCGGCCCCGGCGCGGGTGCGGCACCGACCTGTCCGCGCGAGGCGAACTTGGCCGTCAGCACGGCGGGCGCCGTCGTCGCCAGCGTAAACGGCAGCGCATTATCCATGTCGATCGCCACACGGGCGATCGCCGGCCGCTCCTGAAACTGCCCGATCCTGACCCGGGCCACGCCGCCCCGCTCGACGTCGATGAGCGGAGGCACGGCAGGACCGACCTGGGCGCCGGGGAGATCGATGACCAGGCGCGGTGGCGACGACAGCTGCAGGGTCCGGTACGTCAGCGGACCGGTCCCCACCACCGTCAGCTGCACGGTGTCGCCGAAGACTTTGACGGTCACCTGGGTGATGCGGACAGCGTTGGCCTGCGGCGCGGCGGGCGCCACGGGCACCAGGGCGAGTGTAAGGGTGACAGCTACTATTGCGAGGAGCTTAGTTGAAGTGCGACGATGCAGCAGCGGCAACATGCGGTCCGCTCACCCCTCCCATCTTCAGTTCGAACCGTTCACCTTCTTGCTCGAGAATGACCAGACGCTTGGACACGTCTATGACTTCGACGCGGATCTTTCCACTGATGACGTCACCGGGCACGACGATGAACGTGTCTTTTCCAATCTTGATGATGGCAACGGCTCCGCCATCGCCGATAAGACCGACGAGCGCCGCGCCACTGGCTTCCTTGGGTGCGGGCGGCGCCGCGCCCGGCTGGCCCGGCTGCTGTCCGGGGAACAGCGGAGGCGGCAGCGGCGCGGGCGGGAGCGGGGGAAGTCCAGCTCCGCCACCACCGGGCGCTGCCGGACGAACCAGCGGTCCGAATGGATCGGGACGCCCCGCATCAACCGCGCCAGGTTTCGGCGCCATACCGGCTTTGGGCGTCGCCCCGGGCGCCGGTGTCGCCGCGACCGTCGGCGCGGCCGGTGAGACACCTGGTGCGGCGGGACTCGCTGGTGCCGGAGCAGGCGCAGCCGCCGGCGGCGTACTGGCGACCGGTGCCACCGGAGGCTCGGTCGTCTGCACAGATGGAGAACGCTGCGGCAGGATGACAAGCATGACGACCGCCGCGATGCCCGCGACGATCAATAGGGCCATGACTGGGTGTGTTCGGAGATAGACAACGGCCTTCCGCATGGGCCCCTCCAGTGCGCATCGTCGGTGTGTGTCGTGGAGCCCCCCCGGCAGGCCCCGCCTAAGGGATGCTTCACTTCAACAGAGTACCCTGAACTCCTTCACAATAGACGTAGATTGGCACCTTCGACCGCATGCGGCCATTTTCTCCGTCATGTTCGCCGCCCCGATGCGAGCGCGTCACCGCGGCCAGTACCATCGCGCGATCGCATCGCCCCAGAAGAGTGCCGCGAGTGCGCCCGCCGCCAGCGCCGGACCAAATGGAATCGCGTCCTTGCGACCGCGCAGGCGCAGCGCCAGGAGCAGCAGCCCGACCAGTCCACCTCCGAGGAACGCAAGGAACAGCGCGACCGCGATCGACGGCCATCCGAGGAACACGCCCATGAGCGCCGCGAGTTTCACATCGCCGCCGCCCATGCCGCCGCGGCTGAGCACGACGATCGCCAGGATGAGGCCGGCTGCGCCCAAGCCTGCCAGTCCGGCGGTGAGTGCACGACCGCCGAGCGCCGACAACAGCACACCAATCACGATCCCGGGATAGGTCAGCCGGTTCAAGATCAACTGATGATCGAGATCGATGAACGTGATCGCCACGAGCAGGAACACGAAGATCAGCGCCGAGAGGAGTGGCAACACCTCCCGAAACCGCAGGCCGACCGCGACGGCGAGGACCGCCATGATGAGCTCGACCAGAGGATACCGCCAGGCGATACGGCCGCCGCAGCGCCGGCACCGCCCCCGGAGCAGGATGAAGCTCACCACGGGCACGTTATCCCAGGCTCGGATTGGCGCCCCGCAGTGCGGGCATCTCGAGCCCGGGACCACGATCGACTCGCCCCGCGGCAGCCGGTGGATGACGACGTTGGCAAAGCTACCGAGTATGGCGCCCGCGGCGGCCAGGAAGATAAGGTCGGGCGTCCTCATGCGACACTCGGGGCGCAGCGCACGCGGGGCTGCGCGCACTCACCGGAACCGCGCAGACAGGTCTGCAGGAGAAGCCGAACGGGAACACGAACAGTGGGTGTTGACCTCGCATACGCTACAACAGACGGCCTTGAGCGGCCGGCACCAGCGAAGCTGGTCGGTCGCCACGTCGAGGGAGGGTAACCAATGACGCGAGGTACCTGGTCGTTTCTTGCGGCCCTGATTCTGGGAGTTGCGCTTCCCGTCGTTGCACAGCAGGGCCCGCCCCCCGTTCTCATCGTTCCCGGGCAGAGTCTCGCGGGCGTCACGCTCGGACGGACCGCCTCATCGGCCCTCGGCCGGCTCGGCCCCCCGGCCGATGTCCGCGAGCTACGGGACAGCACGCTGCACTCGTTCCCGCGCTACGGGCTCAACGTCTACGTGACCGACGGCCTGGTCCGCGCCGTCTCG
Organism: bacterium; assembly: GCA_050694895.1. GTDB lineage: Bacteria > Sysuimicrobiota > Sysuimicrobiia > Sysuimicrobiales > Humicultoraceae > JBQTJP01. The sequence goes on from JBOGSE010000434.1 coordinate 12,031, forward strand.
ACGACCAACAGCCTTCTGCGCACCGCCGAGGGGATCGCCCTGGGGTCGACGGCCGCCGATGTGCGGCGCGTCTACGGCGGGCAGTTTGCCGACGCGGTCGTCGAAGGGCTGCTGGGTATGGCCTACGATCAGCACGGCATCGCCTTCGGGTTGGACGGCGTCGTGGTGTCGATCATCATTGTCTATGCCCCCCGCACCCAGGCCGCGCCGCCGACGGCGGCACCGGCCGTCACAGCACCGGCCCCACAGATCGAAGTGGGTCTGGTCTCGCTCCCGCGTGTCGAGAACTTGAAGTCATTCACGCCGGAGACACAGTACATGTCGGTGGTTGGATTCCTGCGCTATCTGGTCTACCAGCAGACGGCCACCTGGCTGACGCACACCGAGGCGAGCCGGATGCTGCAGGAGCAGCAGCGCATGCGTTTGTCACGCTCGTAGTCTTCCGATTGGACTGAACGTCCTCAGTTTTCCTCAGTTAACTGAATCGCGAGGCCGCGGTTACACCGCGGCCTCGCAGACCATGTTGCCGCCCAGCAGGCGGGCCTGGTCTCGGGCCCGCCGCGCGACGCCGTGCAGCTCGCGGGAGGTGGTCCCGTGGGTGGGAAACGCGGCCACGCCGATCGAGGCGGCCAGACCTTCGCCTCCTACTCCACCGGCTTCGGGGGGCGGTGACGCGCTGCCGATCTCCGTACGGAGGCGCTCCGCGGCAACGATCGCCGCGTCCAGCGATGTCTCGGGAAGCGCCACGCCGAACTCCGACTCGTCGGTGCGGGCCTTGACGTCGAGCTCACGCGTCAGCTCCCGCAGCGCGTCCGCGGCGGTCCGCAGCGCCGCGGACGCCGCCATGCTTCCGTACCGGCCGTGATACTGTTGGAAATTGTCGATGTCCAGCACGATGAGCGCGAACGCCCGGTTGTAGCGGGCGGCGCGCTTGACCTCGACGGTGAGATGCTCGTCGAAAAACTTCGCGGTGAACAGATCGGTGATCTCGTCCTGGACCGCCTGATCGATCAAGGCCCGCTGGAGCTTCTCCATCTCATCGGCCTGCGAGGCGGCGCGTTGCTCGGAGAGGGCGTGGAACTGGGTCACAAACTCAACGATCGTGAAGTCCGTCGCCTCGATGAGGCTGCGCACGAGTACCAGCCGGGACGCCTCATCGGGCACGATCTGTCCGCAGAGATCCTGGGCCAGCTCGCGAAACGCGATGAAACCCTGCACCACCTCGGCCGCGCCGAACCCCATATTGAGGCGCAGCGCGGCCTCGCGGCGGATGAAGTTGCACAGGTCGGTCGGATCGTCGGAATCAAGATACGCAACCAGCTCGGTCAGGTAGGACCGACCGAGCCGGCGCAACTCTTCGAGTGGTCGGTAGACGTAGGCCGAAGGCCGGAGACGCGAGAGAGCCGACGCCCACGACTGTGCGATCTGGTCCTGCTCGCGGTCGAGCAGGCTGGCCAGACGGTTCGGCACCGCGGCCCGAGCCCGGATTACGGCGGGGCCGGTGCCGGTCCCACCCTCGGGAGCACGAACGTGTTGGCCCCCATCGTGACCTTGAGAGTCGGCAACTCGGCAGTGGCGATCGACACTTGGGTCAGCACCAGGAACCGTGGAAAGTTCTCCAGGCGACCCAGGAATGCGATCAATTCGCTGTACGTCCCCTCAAAGGCCAGATCGAGCCGAAACTGCCGGTACCGCGGTTCGGCCGGCGCAGGCGTCGGCGCAGGCTGCGCGGCAGGGCGCGGAGCCCCAGGCTGGGTGGCCTGGCCCGCCTGAAGGACGCCGGGGCGGATCAGCGTCAGCTTGGTCCCAATCTCCCGCGCCAGATCCTGCAGCTGCCGGATCAGACGGGGAATCTCACGCTCGGCAGGCAGCCGAACTTCGAGCAGCCGGATGCGCTCGGAGAGCGCGGCGAATTCCTGCTCCTTTTGCTCGCGCGTCGCAGCGAGCGCCCGGAGACGCGTCACTTCGGCCCGCTTGGTGTTCAACTCCTCACGCAGCTTGGCCTGGCGCGCCGTGCCCGGCGTCCAGATGAACAGGTAGAACACCGTGACGACCGCAACGGTGATCACGAACGCGACCAGCAGCCGCTCACGCGCTGTGAGCCCTCTCACGGCCGGTCACCCCCTATCGCCTGCGGTTTGAAGATGCGTGCAGTGATCTGATAGCGGACAACCTCACTTGCCCCGATCTTCTCGAGCTGCACGACCGTCAGGTCCACCTCCCGGAAGAGCTGACCCGAGGCCAGGTTGTCCATCAGGCGGGCCACCGCGTAGTAGTTCATGGCCATGCCTTCCATGCTGATCGCCGATGGTTCGGGGACGTTCATGGTCAGCACCCAGACCTCTTTGGGAATCAGCAGCCGGATCTCGTTGAGGACCGCCGCCGCGGGGAGCTGCTGCTTCAACAGATCTGCGACGACCCGCTCGCGCTCGCGCATCGCCGCGATCTGCCGCTCGAGCTCGATGACGCGTGCGACGGTCGGACCCAGCTCGGCGATCTCCTTATTGGCCACGTCGATGTCTCGCTGCAACGCGGCATTCTGGCCGGCGAGCACCGCCCAGAGCACGATGGCGATCCCAAACACGGCCACCGGGAGCCCCACTTCGAGAATGGTGCGACCCGGAAGGATCTTCCGCGGAACCTTGGGGAGAAGGTTGATGCGGATCAACTGATGTCACCTCCTCGCATGGCGAGTCCCACGGCGACGGCCATCGTTGACCCCGCCGCGGTGACACGGTCCTGTGGAATCCCTGTCCCGCTCGCGCTCACGTTGATGAACGGCGACGCCACTGCGGTGTTGAGCCCGAGCTCGGCGCCGATCGCCTTGTCGAG
>JBOGSE010000435.1:0-4360 GCA_050694895.1 bacterium
CGTCCGCTCCGCTATCATGCGCCCGGTTGAACTGCGTCCGCGCCGGCACAAATCGGTGTGCAAGGTCCATAGAGGACTCCTTATCCCACCGGGACTCCGATCAGCGTAGGTCTTTCACTAGGTGCGCTGCGTTCCTGCAGGCAGGAACCCCTGCGGGTCGGACGAAGGACAACCGAAACTTCGTGAGGGTCACGAGGAGGGACGATCTGTATGAGGAGACCCCTGGCCATCGTCGCAGCGATCGCCCTGACCGGAGCGCTGATGGTCTCGGCGGGGGCCGGTCCGGCCGTCGCCCCTCAGCGCGGTGGAACTCTGATCGTGGGTTCCGGAACCGACGCGACGGTCATGGACGCACCGCTCATCGGTGACGCTCCCACGGGCACCATCATGCTGCACATCACCGAGCCGCTGTTCGAGTTCACGGCGGAGGGCAAGGTGCGGCCGCGGCTGGCGACCGGCTTCACGGTGTCGGCCGACGGTAAGACGTTCACGATCCGCTTGCGCCCGGGGGTTCGGTTCCACGATGGCACGCCGTTCGACGCAGAGGCCGCAAAGTTCAACCTGGACCGCATCCTGAATCCCGCCACCCGGTCGCCCTGGCGGTTTCTGATCGACAGAATCACAGGCGTGACGGTGGTGGATGCTTCCACGATCCGCCTCACGACGAGCACGCCGTTCGCGCCGCTGCTGGCCCACCTGGCGCACGGCGGCACCGCGATGCAGAGCCCGGCCGCCGTTCAGCGCCTGGGCGCCGACTTCGCGCGGCAACCCGTGGGAACAGGTCCGTTCAAATTCAAGGAATGGATCCGCGGCGACCGGGTCGCCCTCACCCGCAACGACGACTACTGGGGCGATAAGGCGTTTTTGGACGAGGTACAGTTTCGCGTCATTCCGGACGACGGCGCGAGGCTGGCAGCCCTGGAGGCGGGCTCGCTTCACGTGGCGGTGCGCGTGCCTCCACGCGAGATCGAGCGGTTGAAGACGAGTGCGACCCTGGCCGTGCGGATCGATTCGAGCCTGCGGACGATCTACGTGACGTTCAATGTCTCACGCCCGCCCTTCAACGACCGTCGCCTGCGGCTGGCGCTCAACCACGCGGTGAACAAGCGGGCGATCGTGTCGTCCGCCCTGGCGGGGACGGCGCGGGTCTCGGACGCGCCCATTACGCCGAACGTCGAGGGATACTCGTCCATCATGACCTACGACTGGGACCTGGAGAGGGCGGAAGCGCTGCTGCGCGAGGCCGGCTACGGCCGCCAGCGGCCGCTGCGGGCGGTCCTCCACCACCCCACGGGACGCTACATCCGCGACGCCGAAGTCGCGGCCAGCATCCAGGGCCTGGTCCGGCGCGTGGGCATCGAACTGGAGTTAAAGACCCTGGAGTTCGGCGCGTACGTCGCGCTGATCCGCCGGCCGAAGGAGCAAAACGATGTGCAGATGGCCATGCTCGGGTGGGGCACAGTGACCGGCGACGCGGACTACGGCCTGTACGCGCTGTTCCATTCGTCTCAGTTCCCGCCGGTGGGGTTCAACATCGGCTTCTACCAGAGCCCGCGGGTGGATGCGCTCCTCGATCAAGGCCGGACCACTATCGAGCAGAGCGAGCGGGACAGGATCTACGCGGAGGCCATGAAGGTCATCGCAGACGACGCGCCGTGGATCTTTCTGCACACCGAATCGCAGGTCACCGGTGTCCGGAACGTTGTGCAGGGGCTGGTCGTCCATCCGTCGGAGCGCGTCATCCTGGATAAGGCGTGGTTACGGCGTTGATCGATCCACCGCCTGATCCGAGCAGGGGGCTACCGGGAAGACGCTTAGTGTCCCGCCCTAGCCGGCCAGGGAACCAGCGGAAACTCTTCCCGGGCCTCGATCTCCAATTAGAATAATTAAGTTCAGTGTAATCGCGTGGAGCTGACTACACGGTGGGTGGGGCAGGCACACCTCTTCAGATCACCATCGGGAACAGCTCGCGAACTGGTACGAAGGCCCGATTTGTTTCGGCTGCCCTCCGCACCTTTCTCCCTAACACATCGCGGAAGTCGAGTTGGCCCTGCAAAACGTGGTGCAGATCAAGCCCGTCCATGCAGATAATATTCGTTGCTCTGCCACGAGCAAAAGCGTCCAACCCTTCGTCAGTAAATCCACTATAACTCACTAGCAACCCGCGCGACCAACCGGACTTTCCCCCGACCCCTCCAGAGAAGCCCAAGAGCTCCTGATTTCCCAACCGGTGGTTGTGCCATTTCGCCTCAAGGAGATAGGTTTCACCTTGGAACTGGAAACTGCCATCGATTTGCTCCCCAACCAGACGAAAAGCTCCGCGCGGCGCCAAGTCAAAGGTTTCAAAAAGCTCGCCCAAGAAAATCTCGAACTCCAACCCCCGCCGTTCGGGCGACAGCTTTGTGAGCTCCAAGAGATGATTCTGGAGAGATCGAATCTGCTCCGGCTTCAGCGCTACTCGTGACTGCTGGCCCGGTCGCGGCGTTCTCGGGAGGCCATCAAGGAACCTTGGGTCATGCAGTTCCGGGATCTTGAACCCCACACTAGCCAGGAGCTCGTTGAGGCCTTGGATCTCCTCCCTAGTAATCGGGCTCTTCCCCTGTCGGTACCGAATGCTCCGGCGTACGATCTCCACCATGAGCGGACAGAACTTGGACGACTCATACTCCAGTGTCGCCGACAATAGGTGTTGGATCGCTGGCAATTTGCTCCCGCCCGGCCAGTACTTAGCCAACCCGAGATCGTTCGCCAAACCTGCAAACGATACGCTTTGATTGGCGAATGGATGTGGATTTCCCGGAAGGAAGGGGTACAGGTAGTCCGCCAGTCTGCTAATCGCCTGCGATTGCCTCAGCGACAGAGACATGTATCAGAACGTTCCTAGCCAGTTATGGCGAGGGTGACGATTTCTTGGCCCGGTTAAAGGATCGCGTTTCATGCTATATTCCCACGTGCATCCGCGTGTAGATCACAACAAAGCAGGTCTCCGAGTTCGCATGGCCGATACCTCAAGTTCCTAGCGCGCTAGCAGGGTGCTGAAAAACGGTCTATATCTTGTGGCTTCACAAAACACGTGAAGACCACTACAGTCGGATCGAGACAGAGCACCGGTCGCACCTCTCGAAGGAGCAGACGACGATGCGCGGAGACGACGAGCAGATGGCCGGGATGTTCAGCTACCTCTCGCCCGAGGAGCGCGTGCCACACGACCACCCCCTGCGCACCATCCGCCGGTTGGTGGATCGCGTGTTGGTGGAGCTGTCGCCGGACTTTGACCGCCTGTACGCTAAGGTGGGCCGGCCCTCGGTCCCGCCGGAGAAACTGCTGCGCGCCTTGCTGCTGCAGGTCCTCTACACCATCCGCAGCGAGCGGCTGTTGATGGAGCAGTTGGACTACAACCTCCTGTTCCGGTGGTTCGTGGGGCTGAACATGGACGACCGGGTCTGGGACCCCACGACCTTCAGCAAGAACCGGGAGCGGCTGCTGCGGGGCGAGATCGCGCAACGGTTTTTTGCCCAGGCGCTGGCGGAGGCCCGGCCCCTGCTGTCGGATGAGCACTTCACGGTGGACAGCACGTTGATTGAGGCATGGGCGAGCCTGAAGAGTTTCACGCGGAAGGATGACACCGATGCGCCCCCGCCGGACGATCCGGGCAATCCGACGGTGAACTTTCGCGGCGAAGCGCGCAGCAACGCCACGCATGCCTCGACGACGGATCCCCAGGCCCGGCTGTACCGGAAGGGGCCGGGCCGGGAAGCCAAGCTCTGCTACATGGGCCACGTGCTGATGGAGAATCGCCACGGGCTGGTCGTCAACGCCCAGGTCACGCAGGCCACGGGGACGGCGGAGCGGGCGGCCGCGCTGCAGATGGTGGAACGCCTGCCCCGGGCGCACCGGGTGACGGTGGGAGCCGACAAGGCCTATGACACCCACGACTTCGTCGTGGCTCTGCGCCACCTGGAGATCACGCCACACGTCGCCCAGAACACGCGCGGGCGCGGCAGCGCGATCGATGACCGCACCACGCGGCATCCAGGCTATACCTTCAGCCAGTGGAAGCGCAAACGGGTCGAAGAAGTCTTCGGGTGGCTGAAGACCATCGGGCTGCTGCACAAGACCCGGCACAGAGGCGAGGCCCGCGTCAACTGGATGTTCGTGTTCGCGACGGCGGTCTACAATCTGATCCGCATCCGCAACCTGGTCGAGGCTGCGGCATGAAGGCCGACTCGACCGCAAGGAGACCACACCGGGCGCTCTCAAGGGTGCTCGGGAGTTCCCTGTCAAGGGCCTCAGCCTAATTCGCGGAGACCACGGTATGGGTGGATTGGACCTCGTCTCCAATTCTTCAGCAGCCTGCTAG
>JBOGSE010000436.1:0-3031 GCA_050694895.1 bacterium
CGGCCCACTTTCCGGGCTCGATCGAGCCTTTCTTGTGCTCTTCAAATGTGGTGTAGGCGCCACTCTGCGTGTAGAGCCGCAGCGCCTCTTCCCGTCCGATCCCTTCATCGGGCAGCAGTTTGCCGACCAGCGTCTCGCGCGTAATCAGGTGATACAGACCGAGCAGCGGCCGCTCGGGATCGTAGTGGATGGCAGGGCAGTCCGTGCCGCCGGTGACCATCAGGCCTTCCCGCAGCCACGAACGCACGGCCAGGCCCCAGTCGCGCACGGTTCTCTCCCACGGATCGGCGATTTTGCTTTTCGCGATGCGCACCTGGTCCATCACCTGGTGCATCCGGAACGAGCGCGCCGCGGCGAAGTACGCCAGCAACGGATTGGAGGCGATAATGAGATCGAGGGCCTTCGCCCGGCGGTAGAACTCCGGCTTAACGAGGCCAAAACCATGCTCCCAGGTGATGCGCCGGCCCCGTAGCGGGCGCTCGCGGTTGGCCTCTTCGAATGTCGATAGCGCCAGGTCGGTCACGTCGTCGGAGCTGCCGGTGCCGACGTGAATCGCGATCGTGAAGCCCACGCGGTTGGCCTCGAACAGCATCGTGCGCATCTTCTCGGGCGAGTACGCCCACCAGCCGTCGTTCTGCACGACCATCTTGAGGCCGCCCACGCGCAGGAACGGTCCACCCACATTCTGCTTGGGGCCCCAGTACTGCTTGATCGATGTCTTGATGTCGTCGATGCGCATGTACCTGGCCGGCAGCCCGAGGATCAGGTCGGTGCGCACCGTCAGCTCGCCGCGCCGGTCGGCCTCGATGTAGGCGTCCATCTCTTCGGGCACGACGCCCATATCGCGCGTACCGGTCACTCCGCACGCGTGAAACCGCGCCGCCTGCGCCTTGATCGCTCTGATGTACGTCTCGATGTCGTAGTGGGGAAAGTCCCATTTCTTGAGAGGCAGGTTCATGCGGGCCCACAGGCTTTTGCGGGCCAGGTCGCCGGCACCGGCGATGAGGTGCCCCGTGGGGTCGCCGTTCTCGTCGCGGACAACGTGGCCCTCGGGGTCATTCGGATCACTGCCGGGGTCGGACGTCGTGCGGTCGATCCCCGCCAGGCGCAGCGCGACCGAGTTCAAGATGATGTTCTTGCCGGACTGGAAAAGATACACGGGGTTCTCGGGCGCGACCTCATCCAGATCGTGGCGGTTGGGAAATCGGCCGTCCTTCAGGGCGCCCCGATACATGCATGATGTCGCAATCCATTCCCCCGGCCGAATCTGCCGTGTCCGCGCGGCGATAGCGGCTTGAATCTCCTGAATGCTCTGCGCCCAGGCAAGGTTTACCTTGGCGCCGACCTCTGGATGATCGAGGCCGGCCAGAAGGGCATGCGTGTGGTTGTCGATCATGCCGGGGATGACGCAGGCGCCTCGGAGATCGATACGTCGCGTGGCGGTGCCGGCGAGCGGCTTGATCTCTTGATCGGTGCCGACCGCCGCGATGCGGTCATCGGCAATGGCCACGGCCTCGGCGAGCGGGACGGCCGGATTCATCGTGATGATCTTCCCGTTGTAGAGCACGACGTCGGGAATCAGCCGTCCGCCCTCGGTTTTCATAGGCTCCGCTCCGCGTAGTCGCCTTTGATCCGGTGGATGGCGCCTGAGTCCATGAGCAGATCCACCGCCGTCCGAGCCATCGCCTGCGCGGCGGTCAACATCGCGGTCAGGCCCTGCGTTTGCGCCGCGCACACCGCGGCCTCCCGGGTGTGGAATCCCACGGTCTCTGGCCAGGTCGCCACCGAGAAGAGCACCGCCGGCAGGGCCTGGCTCACATTGCCGAAGTCCGTCGACGCGGTCGACCGCCACGATCCCACGGACTCCCCAAGCGCGCTCAGGTTGGCCCTGACAATGTCCCCGAGCGCGCGGTTGTACCTGACCGGCTTCATGAACGCCGATTCACTGATCTCCAGGCGCGTGCCCGAGGCCAGCGCGCCGGCTCGGGCGCATTCGATGACCCTCGCGCACAGGCGATCGAGCTCGGCCACATCGGCCGACCGCACGCCGATCTTGCAGACGGCCCGCTCGGGAATGACGTTGACCGCCTGCCCGCCTTCGGTGACGATGCCGTGAATCCGCGTTCTGTCAGGGGTGAATTGCCGCAGGGCGTTGAGGTTCGTGTACGTCAGCAAGACGCCGTCGAGCGCGCTGGCTCCACTCCACGGCTCCGCCGCCGCGTGTGCCGGCCGTCCCGTAAACGCAAACTCGTAGAGCCGCACCCCTGTGCATTCCTCCATCAGCGCCGTGGCATGCCAGGGATGATACGTCAGCGCGGCGTCGAGCCCTTCGAATGCCCCGGCGGCGAGCATCATTGGCTTCCCGGTGCCGAGCTCCTCGGCCGGACACCCGTAGACCTTGATGGTGCCCGGCAGCTGCGGCATGGACGCCGCCAGGAATATGCCTGCGCCGACCGCCGAACCGGCGATCAGATTGTGCCCTCAGCCGTGGTCGACGCCGGGAAGCGCGTCGTACTCGGCGAGGAAGCCGACCGTGGGTCCCGGCCCGCTCCCCCTCTTTGTTGCGCCAAACGCGGTATCGACGCCGGGGACGATCGAAAACTCAAAGCCGTGGGATTCGAGGAGTTCTTTGCACCATCCCACCGCGCGGTGCTCCTTGTGCCCGAGCTCGGGATTCGCATGGATCCGCAGACTGAAATCGGTGATCTCGCCGGTCAGGTCTTTGGCCACGCGCGAGATCTCGTCCTTGGCCCCCACGGTTCTTTCCGTCATTCGCTGTGCTCCCCCGCGCAGGCCAGCACCCGTGACTCGAGCGCGGCCCGGTTCGAGTCGGTGAGATTCTTCCCGATGAACACCATCTCGGTAAGACGCTCTTCTCCGGGCCCCCAGGTGTCGCCTGCGCTCAGGGTCCATCTCCCACCGACGAGGTGGAAGATCAGCCTGGTGGAGAGATCGGCGGCCGACACGATTCCCTTTGCTCTGAAGATATCGGTGGAAAGGTCATCGAGCAGATGACAGAGGCGGTCCAGGT
>JBOGSE010000437.1:0-2671 GCA_050694895.1 bacterium
CTGAGGGAAGAAGCGGAGCGTAACTGGCAACAGTTCCTCCGTACGGCCGCGGATCTGGAAAACTACCGCAAGCAGGCCGCGCGGCAGCGGGAGGAAGCCGTCGCCGCCACACGCCTCGCGATGCTCAACGTCATTCTCGGCGTCGTGGATACGCTCGAACGCGCGCTGGAGCATGCCGAGGGGCTGAGTACGGACGCCGGCGGGCGAGGCGCAGGGACCGCCTCAGCCATTGCCGACGGCATCCGCCTCGCCCACCGGCAGGTGCTGGATAAGCTGCGCTCGATGGGCGTGAGGCCGATGGAGACCATTGGGACTCCTTTCGACCCTCGTGTGCACGACGCGGTCGAAGCCGTGCCCGCGACGAGCGCGGCGCCGGGCACCGTGGTTGGAGAGGTCGAGCATGGATACATGCTGGGCGATGAGGTGCTGCGCCCCGCCCGGGTCAGGGTGGCCCAGTAGCCCTCCGCGGGCAGCGCCGAGGGCCCGGGCCATGTGAAGCATGGAGTTCAAGGACTACTACAAAATCCTGGGCGTCGACCGTAAAGCCGATCAGCAGGCGGTCACCAAGGCCTTCCGCCGGCTGGCCAGGGAGTTTCATCCCGACGTCAACAAGCGCAAAGGGGCCGAGGACCGCTTCAAGGAGATCAACGAAGCCTACCAGGTCCTGGGTGACCCGGCCAAGCGCGGCCAGTATGATCAGGTCTACGACGCCTACAAGAACGGCGGCGTGCCTCTCCAAGACCTCTTCGGGCGCGCCCGTCGCGGGGGAGGCTCCTGGACCGGTCCGGGCGGGTTCACCGTGGTCGGTGACCCCGAGGAGCTTGAGGAGATCCTCGGCCGGGGCGGCGGCTTCTCGGATTTCTTCCAGCAGCTTTTTGGCGGGGTCGACCGGATGCAGGGAGAGGCACCGCGCGCGCGTCTGGAGACAACGGCCGAGATCACGCTGGAAGAGGCCTTTCGCGGAACACGCCGTCGGGTCAGCCTCCCCTCGGGGCGGACCGTAGACGTCGAGATCCCGCGTGGCGTGCGTTCCGGCCAGACGATGCGTCTGGCCCGGGCCGCAGAGGGGCAGGACATTTTCCTCACCGTCCAAGTCGCACCCCACAGGCTGTTCGAACGATCCGACGGCGACCTGACGATCGAGATCCCGATCACGATGAGTGAGGCGGCGCTCGGCGCGCAGGTCGACGTGCCCACGCTCGACAGAAGCATCACCGTCACGGTGCCACCCGGGACGCAGACGGGGAGGCGGCTGCGGCTGAAAGGCCTGGGGATGCCCCGCGCCGCTTCTGGCGACTCGCGCGGCGACCTGTATGTGCGCGTGAAGGTCGTCACCCCCACGGGTCTATCCAAGCAGGAGCGCGAGCTGTTCGAGGCGCTGCAGAAGGCGCGTGGAGAGGACCCCCGGCAAGGGATCAAACGATAGGAGCGTAGACGGTCATGGCGATGCGATTCGACAAGTTTACCGAGAAAGCGCAGGAAGCCCTGCTTGCGGCCCAGCAGGATGCCACGTCCCGCGGCCATCAGGCCGTCGACGGCGAGCATCTGCTGCTGGCGCTGATTGGGCAGTCCGACGGACTTGTGCCCCAGCTGCTCCTGCGCTTGCGGGTCGATCCACGGGTGCTCCGCACCCGGCTTGCCGCCGACCTTGACCGTCGCCCCCGCGTGCAGGGTGCTGCGCCTTCGGGCGGTATCACGCTGACCCCCGGTCTAGCGCGGGCGCTGGAGGCCGCGCAGCGCGAAGCCGAGCGGTTGAAGGACGACTACGTCAGCACGGAGCATCTGCTACTCGGCCTGCTGGCCAACCGCGACGGCGCCGCCGGCAAGGCGCTGGCGGAGGCAGGCGTGACGCCGGAACGCTTGTACGGCGTCCTCGAAGAGGTCCGCGGAGCCGCGCGCGTGACCGATCCCAATCCCGAATCGAAGTATCAGGCCCTGGAGCGGTATGGGCGCGACCTGACCCAGCTCGCCGCGGCCGGTAAGCTCGATCCGGTGATCGGCCGCGACGAAGAGATCAGACGGGTCGTTCAGGTCTTGAGCCGCCGCACGAAGAACAACCCCGTGCTCATCGGAGACCCCGGCGTCGGCAAGACCGCGATCGTCGAGGGTCTGGCGCAGCGTATCATCCGCGGCGACGTCCCCGAGGGCCTCAAGAACAAGCGCGTCGTGGCGCTCGACATGGGGGCCCTGGTGGCCGGCACAAAGTTCCGCGGCGAGTTCGAGGACCGCCTCAAGGCCGTGCTCCGCGAGATCCAGGCGGCCCAGGGGCAGATCATCCTCTTCATCGATGAGCTGCATACCGTGGTCGGGGCGGGCGCCGCCGAAGGCGCGATCGACGCGGCCAATCTCTTGAAGCCGATGCTGGCCAGGGGCGAGCTTCATGCGATCGGCGCGACGACGCTCGATGAGTACCGCGAGCACATCGAGAAGGATGCCGCGCTCGAGCGCCGGTTCCAGCCGATCCTGATCGGCGAGCCGTCGGTCGAGGAGACGATCAGCATCCTGCGCGGGCTGAAGGAACGTTACGAGGTCCATCACGGCGTTCGGATCACCGACGCCGCGGTCATCGCGGCCGCGGTGCTGTCCGATCGGTACATCAGCGCGCGCTTCCTTCCCGATAAGGCCATCGATCTCATCGACGAAGCCGCCAGCCGCCTGAGAATGGAGATCG
>JBOGSE010000438.1:0-1853 GCA_050694895.1 bacterium
CTGGAGACCACCTCGACCGTGCCCGCGTGCGCGAGCGTCCCGCCGGCGCTGCTGGGCCGGCAGACGTGCGGGAGGCGGTCCACCCCGCAGGGCGGGAACCCCAGACCGTGCGGCTGCGGGATCAGGCCGGTGGCATTGGCCACGGCGGCCATCTCGATCGCCGACTTCGTCCCGTCGAGGAACGAGGTGAACATGCGCGCGTTGTAGTCGCCCGCGGCCACCTGCTCGGGGGTGAAGCCGTAGTGCTGCCAGACCGTGTCGGGCGTCGAGGCGTGGTAGGCGGGGAGGTACTTCGTGCCCTTGCCGGCGCACGTGACCTCAAACCCGCACGCGCGCGCCCACTCGACCAGCTCGCAGATGAGGGCCGGCTGATCGCCGTAGGCCAGGCTGTAAACCACCCCGGCTCGGGCGGCGCGCCGGGCCAGCAGGGGTCCGGCCAGCGCATCCGCTTCGACGTTCACCATGACCACGTGCCGGCCGTGCTCGAAGGCCGCGAGCGCGTGCCGGAGACCCGCGGAGGGGACGCCGGTGGCTTCGATGATCAGTTCCAGGCCGGGCGCGCGGATTAGCGCCTCGGCGTCGTCGGTCAGCCAGGTCGCGCCGGTGCGGAGGGCGTCATCGGCGTCGCGGGCGGCGTACTGCTCGGGTGGCCATCCGGCCAGACGCGGGCTGGCCCGGGCGCGGTCGAGGGAGAGGTCGGCGATGCCGAGGACGTGAAGGCCGGGGAGGCGGCGGGCCTGGGCGAGGAACATAGTTCCAAACTTGCCGGCACCGATGAGGCCGACGCGCAGGGGGCGGCTGGTCTCAGCGCGTGAATGCAGTAGGTCGAAGAGAGAGCCGGTGGGACTTCCTGGAAGTGCGGGAGACATAGAAATCATGGACAGTTTCGGCCGGCGACGTGAAAGGCCTGCCGCATGGGGGCAGGTCACCGAGACCTGACGCGAGCGTCAGCTTCCCGTCGTCTCCGGCGAATGAGGTTCCTGTATCGTGACCATGTCCCACCACACTTTCACGCGTCTTATGGCGGACACGAGGCTTCAGTTGAAATCGAGACCCTGGAGCTCAACGAGGGATCGCTGCCTCCGAGGGCGATGGCGCTCGTCCTCGAATGGGCGGTTCTTCACCGAGAGGAACTTCGGGAGAACTGGGATCGTGCTCGTCTCCGTCAGCCGCTCGTCCCAATCCGCCCACTGGAGTGAGTGATACAATTGAGAGTGAGGGATCCAGCATGGGCTCACTTCGGATTCGTAAGGTCGAGGCTCTTGAGGAGTACCGGCTCCGCCTGACCCTGACTGACGATTCTGTGATCGAGCGGGACGTGTCCGACTTGTTGGATGGGCCGATTTTCGAGCTTCTCCGGGAGAACCCTACGGTGTTCGCACAGGCACGTCCCGGACTGGGGACGGTTGTGTGGCCCAACGGGGCAGATATCGACCCGGACACGCTTATCTGGGACGGGCCGCCACCACGCGAGCCCGGAGCGAAACCCAAACCGACCCTCAGGAACTCAGTGCCCGCTTCCTGAAATCGCCTTGGCGCCTGGCAGAAGCATGGCGCGTCAAGCCAGACGCGATCCCCTCGAACCGGAGCGCCTCGACCCTCGCGTTCAGGCGACCGCGCCGAAAGGTTTCCCTTGATGCGCGATACCCGTTCACCTTCCCGTAGTGGCAGAGCTGGCAGCGGGCCTGACCGCAGTCTAGCGGCTTGCGCTTGCGGAGGGTCCCCGGACCCTTGAGGCAGTGTCAGGTGTCTTCAACTGCGGCGATGCCGTAGAGCAGGCGATTCGACTCGCGGTGCCGGCGCTGCTCATCATGCCACCGGCGGAGCATGAGGGGAAGTTCCTCGTGCCATCG
>JBOGSE010000439.1:0-10787 GCA_050694895.1 bacterium
GGCCGAGACGTCTTGAGCCGCCTCATCTTTGGGGCGCGCGTCTCACTACTTGTCAGCATCGTGTCCGTTGGCATCTCACTGCTTGCCGGCGTGAGCCTGGGACTCGTGGCAGGCTACTACGGCGGCACGACCGACAACGTGATCATGCGGGCCATGGATTTGATGTTCACGCTGCCCTCGTTCGTGCTGGCGATCGCGCTCGCGGGTATCCTGGGTCCCAGCCTGACCAACGTGATCATCGCCGTGGCAATCGTGACGACGCCAACGATCGCGCGGGTGACGCGGGGCCCCGTGCTGGCAGCGCGCGAGTCGGAGTTTGTGATCAGCGCGCGCGCGGCGGGGGCGGCCGACGGGCGGATCATGTTCCGTCACGTGCTGCCGAATGTCGTCGCGCCCATCATCGTGCAGGCCACGGTCAGCATCGCTGATGCGATCCTGATCGAGGCCGGATTGAGCTTTCTGGGCCTCGGCGTGCAGGCGCCGCACACATCGTGGGGGAACATGCTGGGCTCGGGCCGAAACTTCATGGAGCTCGCCAACGGCCTTTCCGTCTTCCCGGGAGCCGCCATCATGCTGGCCGTGTTGGGGTTCAACTTCGCGGGCGATGGCCTGCGGGATGTGCTCGATCCCAGGTTGCGGGGCCTGTAGCACCGAGCAGGGGAACGCGATGATACCGGGCGCCGCCTCGATGGTGGCGCCACCCGAAAGGGAGGGGGAGGACGATGGGAAAGCGCAGGACTAAGAATCGCACACTCCGGGGGCGCGGCGGTCTCACCCGCCGGCAACTGCTCAAGATGGTGGGAGCGGCCGGCCTGACGAGCCTGGCCGGTCTCTGGCCCGCGCCCGGGTGGGCGGGACCGGCTGCCGTCAGGCGCGGGGGGACGCTGAACTGGGCCGAAGTCAACGACCCCATCAGCTTCGACCCTCACAACCGCGTCAACGCCTCCGCGACGGTGCTGCAACGCATGGTCTACCAGTCGTTCACCCGGCACAATCCCCGGACCATGGCCGTCGAGCCCTCCCTGGCGACCAAGTGGGAATACACCAAGCCGACCGAGCTGGTCTTTACCCTGCGCCAGGGCGTCGTGTTCCACAATGGCCAGCCGTTCACCGCGGAGGATGCCAAGTGGAACGTCGACCGCGCGCTGACCCCCGCGACCGGCAGTCCCTTCGCCGTCTGGTACGAGGCGATTGAGAAGACGGAGGTCGTGAGCCGATACGTCGTCAAGATGACGTTGAAGCGGCCCGATCCAGTCCTTCCGGGCAAGTTCGCGGCCATGCGGGTCTTGGGATTTGCGCCAGGCGGCTCTGATCCGAGGGCCCTGGCATCGAATCCGATCGGGACCGGCCCGTACAGGCTGACCGCGTGGGTGCCAAACGACCACACCATCTTCGTCCGCAACGACCGGTATTGGGAGCGCGACGTTCCCTATATCGACACGCTGAGCGTCAAGTTCATCACCCCCGAGGATACTCGGATCGCGGCGCTGCGGGCCGGCGCGATCGACTTCTCGATCATCAGCGCCGATGGGGCCAAGCGGCTGGCGGGCAGTCCGAACCTCAAATTCATCAAGGGCGTGCATGGGGTCTTTACCGTCATCAAATTCCACCAGCGCTTCGCGCCGTTTCGAGACAGGCGCGTGCGCCAGGCCCTGAACCTGTCGATCGACAGGAACGAGATCATCGACAAGTCGCTGGGCGGCTCGGGCGTTCCCATCGGGCCTGTCGTGCATGGCTGGGAAGACTATGGCATCCCGCCCGACAAACTGCCGTTCAAGGTTGACCTTGACCAGGCCAGGAAGCTGATGGCCGAGGCCGGGTACCCGAACGGATTTGAGGTCACCGCCGTCAGTCTCCCCGAAGGCCATCCCGCGGCCTTCTATCCCAGCATTGCGACGGCCGCCGAAGGCTGGAAGCGGATCGGCGTCACGGTCCGCATACAGCAGTTGGAGCTTGGCGCCTGGCTGCAGCGGAACAACACGCTCGATTACGACATGCTCATCGGCAACCGCGGCTTCCGCGGCGATCCGATCGATGTCCTCTTTCCACACTACCATCCGAAGGGCAGCGACAACCCCCTCGGGTACTCCAACTCGCAGGTGCGACGCTGGATCGAGCAGGCCTCTGTCGAACCGGATCGCCTCAAGCGCCGGGACCTCTATGCAAGCATTCAGCGCAAAGTGCTGGAGGATATCCCCTGGCTGCTCCTGTGGGCGCCCGTTGAGAACTATGCGATGCAGCGGTACGTCATGGGGTACGATCACGTGCCTTTCGACAGCTTCAAGGATCTGATCTGGACGACGTGGCTAGACAGGTAACGCGCAGCATGCGGCGTGCCGGGTGGAGTCCATCGCCATCCGGCGCGTCCGATTGGTGCGCCGCCCATGACCATGCTGCGCGTCCACATCGCAAGCCGATTCTCTGAGGCGCATCTGGCGCGCATCCAGGACGTCTCCACGCGCATCCGCCTGAGCTATGATCCG
The DNA here is from genome assembly GCA_050694895.1 of bacterium. Taxonomy (GTDB): domain Bacteria; phylum Sysuimicrobiota; class Sysuimicrobiia; order Sysuimicrobiales; family Humicultoraceae; genus JBQTJP01. The sequence continues at coordinate 2,484 of JBOGSE010000439.1, forward strand.
CATTCGCCGTACAAGCGACCCGCGGGAAAGGACGCCCATCTGAATGATGTCGAGGTGCTCCTCTCGCACCATGCCTACTTCGAAGTCACGTCCGCGCCGCGCCTCCGCTGGCTGCAACTTCCGGGCGACGGTGTGGATCATCTCCGTGGCGCGCCGGTGATGAAGAGCGACGTCATCATCACTAACGCACGTGTCTTTGCGACACCAATCACGGAGTACGTCTTCGCGTCAATCCTTGCCCACTACCGCCGCTTTCCGCAGATGATGGATCGATTCCAGAAGGGCCGCGCCTGGCCCCGCAATCAGTGGGAAGAGTATGCGGGTGATGAACTGGCCGGCAAGACGATGGCCATCATCGGGTACGGCGCGATAGGCCGCAAACTGGCCCGGGTGGCGCAGAGTTTCGATATGGCAGTTGCCGGCACGCGCCGCAGTGTGACGTCCGTGATTCGCGAAAACGGCATTGAAATCTATCCTGCCGGGGATTTGCGCCAGGCCCTCTCCCTGGCGGACGTCGTAGTCGTCTGCCTCCCCCTCACCCACGAGACCGAGCGCCTGATCGGTGAGGCCGAACTACGGGCGATGAAGCCGACCGCCTACCTGGTCAGCGTGGGACGCGGGAAAGTCATCGAGGAATCCGCGCTGCTGCGCGCCCTACGCGAAGGGTGGATCGGCGGTGCGGGGCTGGATGTCCACGCGCAGACGCCCCTGCCGGCCGACAGCCCGTTCTTCAGTCTGCCGAATGTCATCCTGACGCCGCACATGTCTGGCGTGAGCCAGGGCTACTATGAGCGGATCACCGGCCTCTTCTGCGAGAATTTGCGGCGATACATTGCCGGAGAGCCACTGATCTATCTCGTGGACAAGCAGAGAGGATACTGAGCGTGCCCACTTTGCGCGCCGGGGTCGCCCGGCGTGTCATCAATCCGCCACTCGGCGTCAAAACCGTCGGGTTTTCTTCTCGCGAGGGCGTCGCCGAGGCCATCGAGAGCGATTTGACCGTGACGTGTCTCGTGCTCGCGTGCCACCAGGGGGGCAGCGTCTCGTCCAAGGTCGCGATCGTCGCGCTGGATCTGGCAGTTATCCCGCTCCACCGGGTGGACGAGTGGCGCCAGAGTGTCGCAGACGCGATCGGGACGACGGCATCACACGTGATGATCAACCTCAATCACACGCACAGTGGTCCGGGGCTTCCGGATTATCCGCCCGAGTTCAGCTTTCAACTGCCTTTGCTGGCGGCCTACCAGGACATGATGGTGATACGCATGATCGAAGCCGCTGTTGACGCTGACCGGCGGCTGCAGGATGCGCGGATCGTGGCGGGTTGGGGACAGAGTCGGATCGGGGTCAACCGGCGGGAGGTGGGCCCGGACGGCATGGTTTTTCTCGGCGAGGTGCCGGATGGCGAGATCGACCCGGCGGTTGGCGTTCTTCGGGTAGACGACCTGAACGGTGAGCCGCTCGCCATCGCCTTCAGTTATGGGTGCCACCCTGTGGTCATCGGACCGCGCTCGCCCGTCATCTCGCCAGACTTTCCCGGGGCGGCGCGCGAGGTCATCGAGAGGGTGTGGGGAGCTCCAGCGCTCTTCCTGCAGGCATGCGGCGGGGACATCATGCCGATAGGCGGGATGGGATACGAGACCGACTGCCGCGATGCGAAGAATCGAGTCGGCACCGCACTCGCCGGCGAAGTCGTGAAGGTGGCCGCGGAACTGCGGTCGCACCTCACACGCGGGGAGCGCACCTTCCTCCCATCGCTTCTGGGAAGGGGTATGACGCTGACACCCTGGGTGCCGGTTGAGGGCGAGACGTGTGCGTTCCTGGACGCGGCCTCGGAGACGATTGCCCTTGATCTGCTGGAGTTGCCGTCATTGGCGGAGGCCGAGGCGATCCGTGACGAGCGGCACAGAGAGCTGGAAGAGGCCAGGGTCGCTGGTGAGGAGCGCAGCATTCAGGTGACGACGCGCTTCGCGGCGTGGGCCGATCGCCTGGTCGAGGCGGTGCGGGCCGGCCGCCCAAAGACCTGGGACTTCGCGGTTCAGGTGATTCGGGTCAACGACATCGTCCTGATTGGCCTGAGCGCCGAGACGTTCGCGGGAACCGGCCTCACCATCAAAGCGCGGTCGCCGTGTGCCCACACGCAGGTCTTGGGCTATACGAACGGCTGTGTGTGCTACCTGCCACGCGCCCAGGACTATCCACCCGGTGGATGGCAGGTCCGCGCCAGATATCAGATTCCTGACCTGGTGTTTCAGGCGTACCTGCTGCCCACCGGGCTCCATCCCGGCTCGGAACAGCGCGTCGTCGAGCGCGCGGTGGCCATGATTTCTCAGTTAGCCTAGCCTGGCCTGGAGGTTCCCCATGGACCGTGTGCGGGTGGATCAATGGCTTGACACATACGCGGAGCAGCGGCCTCGGAGCAGAGCGCTCTATGCTGAAATGAGCGCCCGCGTGGCTGGCGGCGTCGGGCATGACCTGCGGCATAGTCCGGTGACGCCGATCTACATCGAGCGCGCCGCCGGCGCGCGCAAGTGGGATGTGGACGGCAACGAACTCCTGGATTTTGGGATGGGCAACGGGGCGCTTCTGGTGGGCCACGCACATCCGGCGGTGCTCGACGCCGTGAGGGCAGTGTTGGGGGACGGCCTGCACTTCGGGAACGATCACCCTCGCATGGCCGAGTGGGCGCGACTCATCCACGATCTGATCCCATCCGCAGAGAAGATCCGCTTCGTCGGTTCGGGAACCGAGGGGACGATGCTCGCCTTGCGGCTCGCCCGCGCCTTCACCGGCCGCACGAAGGTGCTGCGCTTCGAGGGACACTTCGGTGGGTGGCACGACTACGTGGGGAAGGGCTCCTCGCCTCCGTTTGACGCCCCGTACTCCCTGGGCATCCCGCGGTCCACCCTCGAAACGATCGTTGTCGTCCCGGCCGACCTGAACGCATTGGAAGACACGCTGAAGCGCGACCGTGACATCGCCGCGATCATGCTTGAGCCATCCGGGGCCTCATGGGGCACCGTGCCGCTGACGGTCGCGTTCAACCGGCAGTTGCGCGACCTGGCGACCCGATTCGCGATACCGTTGATCTATGATGAGATAATCACCGGCTTTCGCTACAGTCCGGGCGGCTATCAGCGCCTGGCCGGCATCCGGCCGGACCTGACCGTGCTCGCCAAGATCATGTCGGGGGGCCTGCCCGGAGGCGCTGTGGCCGGTCGCAGCGACATCATGCGGTTGTTCGACTACACGGGTGACTCCCAGCACGATCGATACGAGCGCGTGGCCCACCAGGGGACGTTCAACGCGAACCCGCTGTCCACCGCGGCGGGGATCGCCACGCTGTGCCTGGCGGCGGATGGGAGCGCGCAGGCCCATGCCGACCGGATGGCCGATCTGCTGCGGCGTGGCATGGAGGGTATCCTGGATGAGCTGGGGGCGGCCGCATTTGCGTACGGGGACTCCTCGGTCTTCCACGTGTACATGGAGGCCAACCCCGGGCCAAAGGTCGCGAACCGCGCGGCGCTTGCGACCGGCGATCCTGCGAAGCTGAAGGGTATTCCAGGCCGGGTGGTCACCGCGTTTCAAAAGAACCTGCAGGTCCGCGGGGTGGATCTGCTGTCTTACAGTGGCGGGGTGACCTCCTCCGCGCACACCGAAGCGGACATCCAGCAGGCGCTCGAGGTCTTCCGCGATACGATGCGGGTCCTGATTGCAGAGAAGATCGTGGGGCGGGTCTAGGATCGATCCGCACGACGCTCGAGCCCGTCTTGGGGTGCGGCCCGCGGCTCATCACCACGACACGGTCGGACAGGAAGACGGCTTCTTCGATCGAGTGGGTGACGAAGACGATGACAAGAGGCGAAATCCTGGACTAACCAGCCGATGAACCTTGTGGGATTCCAAGGCCATGCCCTCTTGGAAATGATTAGCAAATTTGATAATATCTGTCGGACCGAGGTCGGATGGCCAGAGTCAGGTGGGAGGTTGATTTCTACAAGACGGAGGCAGGCCGTCGACCTGCAGAGCAGTGGCTGAGCCGCCAGTCGCCTGGCGTGCGTGCGAAGTTTGCCCATGTAGCTCGGTTGCTCGAGGAGTATGGACTGGAAGTCAGCAGGCCACATGTGGCGCCGGTAAGAGGAGAGATCTGGGAGATGCGCGCAGTGGGCACGGATAAACGGATGCTCTATGTCGCGACTCCGGGGAACAGGCTCATTATCTTGCACGGGTTCGCGAAGGGCGGCTCTAAAGTGCCTGACCGCGACCTCAAGATCGCCGAGCGGCGAGCAGCGGACTGACGCGCGCGAAGTGGGCGATCAGGCGGCGGGGTGTCTCGAAAGTGAGGTGACGTGGATGAGGCGAGCGCGGCAGAACCCCCCAAGGGAGAATTGGCGGAAGTGGCTTGCGAGCCAGCTCCGTGACCCGGAGTTCAGGGCGGCGTACGATCGACTGGCCCCCCAGTATGAGATTGCCCGGCAACTCATTGCGCTGCGACGTCAGCGGGGACTGACGCAGAAGGTGACGGCGAATGCCGCAGGGATGGCGCCTCCTGAACTGGCCAAGATCGAACGAGGCAAGGTTTTGCCCGGGTTGACAAAGCTCGCCCAGATCTACGCTTCCAGCGGATATGACCTGGAGGTTCGACCGATCACCCGGTCGGGCAAGCCGGCAAGAGGGATCAGGCCAATCAGGATTCGAGGCGGAGTGGGGCGCGTTCGTTCTGCTCTGAGGACAACCTCAACATGACACCACACGTTTCAAGAGCGCCTGGCTAATTCACCACGACCTGCGCTTCGCGGAGGGCCTCGCGACCCTCTTTTACTTTCTGGAAGAACGCCGACTCTTCTTTGAGGGCTAGGCGCCGCGGGTGCGGCAGGTCGACATCAACGATTCGCACGACGCTCGAGCCGGTCCCTGGGAACGGGCCGCGGCTCATCACCACGACGCGGTCGGAGAGAAAGACCGCCTCTTCAATCGAGTGGGTGACAAACACGATGGTGAGTTTCCGATCTTCGAACAGGCGGATCAACTCAAGGTTCATGCGGTCCCGCGTGATTTCGTCCAGCGCGCCGAACGGCTCGTCCATCAACAACACCTGGGGCTCGAGTGTGAGCGCGCGGGCGATCGCCACCCGCTGCTGCATGCCGCCCGACAGTTTGTCGGGATAGTAGTGGCCGAACCCGGTGAGCTCGACCAGGTCGAGCGCTTCCCGGCACTGTTCGAGGTACCGGCGCCGGCGCACCGGCCAGGCCCACCACCGGGCGTCCCGCATCCGCAGCGGCAGCAAGACGTTTTCCTCCGTACTGAGCCACTCGAAGAGCACCGGCTGCTGGAAGATCACGCTTGACAGCCCGGTCCGCACCGCCTCGGCCGGCGAGCATCCGCCGACCTCGATGCGGCCGCTTGACGCCTCGCGCAGTCCCGCGAGCATGAAGAGGACGGTGGTCTTGCCGCATCCTGAGGGGCCAATGATCGAGACGAACTCGCGCCGCCGGATCTCCAGCGAGAAGTTGCTGACGACGTCCAGCGACGGGTTGGCATCCGTGTCGCGCCTTCCCGACTGGCCGACGTCATAGGTCTTGGAGATCCGTTCGACGCGGATGATGGGCTCGGGGGCGAGGGAGGGGGCGGCCTGCATGTCGCGCGGCCCGGCACCGGCGCAGGAACGGGTCAGCCCCCGCCCCTGCGCCGGTCACCGTGCGCTCTACGGCGTCACGTTGCTCTTGAACTTGGTCATGTACGCCGCGCTGACGTTGGGCATCGCCTTGAACAGGTTCGCCTTCATCATGTCCTTGGCGACGCGGTCCCAGCCGGCGGTATCCACGTAGCCCAGCCCGTTTTTCCGCGACGAGTCGGTGACCATGATCGACTCGATCGCCGCCATCCCCTCGATCTCGTGGGCCTCGCCGCCCTTGAGATTGCTGTTGTACTTGAGGAGAATCTGGACGGCCTCCTGGCGGTTGGCCAGCGCGTACTTGTAGCCCTGGTAGCGCCCCATGACGAACGACTGGACGACCTCGGGGTGCTTCTTGACGATATCCTCGGTCGTGAACACGACGTTTTCTGGCCAGTCGATGCCGAAGTCCGGGAACGTATAGACGAAGTATTTTTCCTTCGCGTTCTTCTTGGCGACCAGGACCTCGTTGTAGATCATCGCGTGGGCGAACACGTAGTCCCTCTTCAGCCACGAGCCGATCGTGGCCGGGTCGCCCTGCTGGTTGACGATCTTGACACGCTTCTCCCAGTCGGGGCCGATGGCGGCCTTGATCTGCTTGTCGTACCCGATCCAGGTGGCTACCGTGCCCTCAATGTCGCGGGCGCTCTTGAGCTCCTTCCAGGAGATCAGCCGCACGGCCGATTTCTGGAAGTCGTGGGCGACGACGACCAGCGGGAGCTTCTGCTTCTCGCGGGCCTCCAGGATGTTGTAGGGATAGTCCACACCGAAGACGATCGTGCCCTTCTTGGCCTCGGCCATCACGCGATCGATGGGCGACAACCCCGGTCCGCCTCCGACGACCTTCACGTCGAGGTTGAGCTTCTTATAGAAGCCCTTCTCGACGGCGACCGGATCGCCCATCGACTCGTTGTGGATGAACCAGGCCTCGATGATGGTGACCGCGCTCATGCTCTGCCCGCGGATGGTCCCGGCGGTGGCCAGGATCAGCGCGAGCAGCACAACAACGAGGCGTGCGCCATTTCGCATTCCATCACCCTCCTTTTCGGGTTGATACTGTCAACGACGTGGTCGGGCAGACCCTGATGCCTGCATCCCCTCCTTCAGCCGCACTCCGGCGCGCCTACCGGCGCTGCGCCATGCTCACGTGCCAGGGCAGCAGCAGACGTTCGGCAATCGTGACCGCGCCCAATAGCAGCCAGCCGATCCCCGTGCAGAAGACGGCGGCCAGGAACACCCGGACCGTGTTGCCGACATACCGGGAGTCCAGGATCATGTACCCGAGGCCCTCGAACGCCCCGAACAGCTCGCCGACGATGGCGCCGTTCACGGCCGCCATCACGCCGCCCTTGAGGCTGACGAAAATGATTGGGAGCGCGGAGGGGACTTTGAGCAGGAAGATCCGCTGCCACCAGGTGGCGTTGTAGATATCCATGAGCTGCTCGCGGATCACCTCGACCGAGACGAACTCTTTGTGCGTGGCATAGAGCACCGCGAAGAACGTGTACAGGCCGGCGATGATGATCTTGCTCGTCAAACCCAGGCCGAACCAGACCACCGCCAGTGACGCGATCGCGACGAAGGGCGTGCTGTTGAGGGTCACGATGATGCGGAACAGAAAATCCTCCAGCATGCGCGGCAGCCACAGGAAGACCATGGCGCCGAACAGCGCCGCACCCGAGCCCAACAGGAAGCCGAGGGCGACCTCCTGGGTCGTAATGGCCGCGTAGGTCAGGACCAGCGGCCAGTGCTCCGCGAGTTCCCCAACGATCGCCGACGGCGCCGGCAAGAGGTAGGGTTGGTCGTAGAGGCGCGAGATGACCTCCCAGGCGGCGATCATGACGACCCCAAAGATCGTCCACGAGCGCAGCTCGGCGACCGGCAGACGCAGCGGCGCGCCGGTCCGGGCGGTGGAGTGGGGGATGTCGCTCATCGCTGAAACGTCACGACTTCCGGCGATCCCTCGAGGATCACCTCGGACCGCGCCGGGACCGTTTGCGCGACCAGGCGTCCGCGCGAGATGACCGCGCGGCGTGGGGCGATCCTGCGCACGACATCCATCGGGGTCGGCGCATCGAAGACCACCAGATCGGCGCGCTTCCCCTCGGCCAGGCCGTAGTCGGTGAGGCCGAAGCAGGCCGCCGCCCGCGTCGTCACCATGTCGAGGATGGTGTTGAGCTCATCGTAGCCCGAGAGCTGCCCGTAGTGCACCATCACGAAGCACGCCTGGACGGGGTCACCCACGCCGAGCGGATACCAGGGGTCCATGATCGAATCGTGGCCGATGCAGACGTTGACGCCGTTGGCCAGCAACTCCTTGACGCGGGTGAAGCCCCGTCGGATCGGGTAGCCATCGAAGCGGCCCTGCAGCACCGAGTTGTCCAGCGGGTTGGTGATGATGTGCACGCCGGCCTGTCGCATCCACCGGATCAGGCGATAGGCGTAGGCGTTACTGTACGAGTGCATGGCCGTCGTGTGGCTGGCGGTCACGCGCCCCTGCAGGCCCAGGCGGATCGTCTCGGCCGCCACGAGCTCGAGAAAGCGGCTCTGGTCATCATCGGTTTCGTCGCAGTGCAGGTCGGCCTGGCGCCCGGATTCGGCCGCGAGGCGCAGGGCGAACTTCACATCGC